>CAYZFV010000429.1:0-3343 GCA_964477765.1 uncultured Candidatus Kuenenia sp. | reverse complement strand
CTCGTCGTTTACGGCGGCCTCGCAGGAGCCGGCGCCGCTCACGGGCGCCGCCGCCGCCCGCCATATCCTCGATTCAGCCGGAGCGACCGACGTCGCCATCGAGCCGACGCATGGCATGCTCTCCGACCACTACGACCCGCAAAAAAAGGTGCTGCGGCTGTCGGAGGCGGTCTACGGCACCCGGTCGCTGGCGGCGGTTGGCATCGCCGCCCATGAGGCTGGCCATGCGTTGCAGGACGCGCAGGACTATCCCCTGATGAGCCTCCGCAACGCCGCGGTGGGCGTGGCCAACTTTGGCAGCGGCTTGGGGGTGATGATGTTTATCCTCGGCCTGGCGATGGCTCTCGAGCCGGTGGCCTGGCTCGGCCTCTTGCTCTTTGGAGGCACGGTCTTTTTCCAGCTCGTCAACCTGCCGGTGGAGATCGACGCCAGCAATCGGGCGAAGGCGGCGCTCGTCGACCTCGGCATCGTGCCCCCGGCCGAGATGCCGGCGGTCAACAAGGTGCTCAACGCCGCCGCCTGGACCTACGTTGCCGCGACGCTCCAGAGCGTGCTCACGCTCCTCTACTATGCCAGCTACCTCACCGGCAACCGCAGCGACGAAAGCTGATCACTGATTCAGGCTACTGATTGAGGCTATAGAGCAGCACATTGAGCGCGATCTTCTCGGCGTCGTCGCGATCGTAGCCGGTGCACTCCATCGAGTTTTGCTTCTCGAGCGCACAGGAGATGTCGTAGGGCGAAAAGATCACGGCCCATCGGTCGCCGGTGCGAATGCCCTCGAGCTTGGGAGCGATGCGTCGCTTGCGGGCGGCCATAGGGCCTTCGCCGCCGGCGGGCTCGCGGAGCGTCACCTCACGAATGTCGTAGCCGCCATACTCCTTGGCGGTAAACATCGGGTCGGCGGCGGGAATTTCCACGAGCGGCTGATCGGGGAGCAGCAATGCCATCTCGGCCCGAAAGGCGGCCGTGAATCCGCGGGCCGCGCAGACGCTGTCGGCCAGCAGCGTGCCTCCCCGCTCGATGAACTGCCGCAGCTTCTCCCGCTGATCGGCGGTGAATGAAAAGCCCTGCCGGCCATGCATGAAGACGAGGTGGTAGGTAAAGAGGCTCGGATCGGTCGGGTCGATCTGCCGCGGCGTGTCGTCGACCCGCACGCCAAGCTCCCGCGCTGCCGCCCTGAGGATGTTGGGCAGTGCCGCCGGGGCCGCATCACACAGGCCGCCATGCCGGAGCTTGCCGATCGCGAGCTGGCCCCGCTCAAAGGTGTCGGCCGGCTGCTCGTCGGGCCGCTCGATCGCGAAGAGCTGATCCTTGCTCTTGAGTTCCCGGTTGGTGGCATAGGCCAGCACGTTGGTGCCGATCGCCAGCGCCGCATCGACCTCCCGCTTGATCGGTGCCGCCAGGTTTTGCCGGGATGTCCCGGCGATCTCCCACAGGCAGGAGAGGCTCGGCATCGGGGCCGCTTCCGGCTTCAGGTCGGTCGGGGGAGCGTAGATGAGACAGGTGCGGCAGCCATAGTCGATACCGAGAAGTGGCCGCTGCAGCTCCGGTGGCACGAGTTCCTCGGCGTGCCAGGCGGGATGCTCCGGGGGCAGGAGATGGAGCCGGTATTCAGGCTCGGGAAAGATCTCCTCGACGAGTTGGCGGAAGCGGGCGTCGAATTCGGCACTGGCCGGGCAGCAGCCCTCGGCAAACACGAAGCCTCCCTCGTCGATGTATTGCCGGAGCCGCGGACCGGCGTCGGGGCCGAGCTCAAACGCCTTCTTTCCCGAGAGCCAGAGCACCGGGGCCTGGAGGAGATCCTCGACCGTGGCTGTCGAGGCGTCGACCACATGCCACGACAGGCCCGCCGGGTATTCCTTCTGCCAGCGTTTTTCCACAGAGTTCACCAAGTGGGCGATATCGTGGCCGTGGCGATTCCAGTCGCTGCCCGGTTCGTGGCGGCTCTTGGCGACGAGCACGGGCCGGCGGCCCTTGGCGAGGAAGAGCAGTGCGAAGCTCGTGGCCACGGTCGGGTCTTCGATCCGGCCTCCCTTGAACGCACCGCTCAGCGGATCCTGCACGCCCAGAAACATCGCCGCCCCCTCGCGATACCAGTCGTGGTCGCCGATGAAACGCCGGGCGGTAAACCGCCCCACCCGCTCGAGACCGTAGAGATAGTAGTAGAGCCAGGTCTGGCCGCCGGTGGCCGGGTTTTGCACCACCGAAAACCGCTTGCCGAGCCATTCGATGCCCCGTTCGAGCTCCCGGGGCGAGCCGCCACCGCCGCAGCAGGAGACCGAATCGCCGAGCGGCTGGGCTCCCGGACGGCCAAGATGCTCGGCGGTGATCCAGATGCTGGTGATCCCGGCGCAGGTCATGCTGCCGGAGCCACCGCTGTTGCCGAGCGTGTAGCCCCACGAGCCGTCGCCGTTGGCACAGGCCACCCAATATTGCTGGGCCCGTGTCCAGACGACGTTTTTCACCTCGATGCCCACGCTGGCCGCCTCGTGGAGGGCCAGCAGGGCAAACTGCGAGTTGGAATTGTCGCCCGTGCCGCGGTCGGCGCCGTACGACCAGGAGCCGGCGGCCCGCCCCTGCGCCACCTGCGACTGCTCCAGCCACTCCACGTTGCGGGCGATCAGGGGGCGATCTGCCATGGGAGAGAGCATCGCGAAGACCATCGTCTGGAGCGATACGGAGTAGGTTTCCTCAGTTTTCTGCCGTCGCAGCCAGGCGAGGCTCTTGGCCAGCGTCGGGTGGTCCTTGTCGACGCCCGCATTGGCCAGCGCCAGCACGACCAGCGCCGTGGCGCCGACGCGGGTCTCGTTGGTCCGCATCGAACATTCCCAGGAGCCGTCTCCCCGCTGCTCGCGAAACAGCCAGTCGCGGGCCTTCTCGATCGACCGCTGGATCGATTCGGGGGCGAGGGGCTGCTGGGCAGCGACCGGCAGGCCGCCGCCACACGCCACGCCGGCCACCACGACCAGCGCACGCCGGGCCCACGCACTCCACCAACGCTGATTCCCTGCCACGCGACGCATCTCACTCGATGATTGGCCGAGTCGAAGATCAACCCTTCCAATCTATCACGATTGCCGCCGGGGCCGGGGAAGTCGATACTACAGGTCGCCCTTTTCCGGCCACCTGCGAGGACCGCCGCGTGTCGACCGCCTCCCGTCCCAAGACGCTCGATGACATCCTGCTCGAATTTTCCCAGCACCGAAAGCTGATGCAGGAGGAGCTGCAGAAGGTGATCGTCGGCCAAAACGACGTCATCGAGCAGCTCTTCGCGGCGATCTTCACCCGCGGCCACTGCCTGCTGGAGGGGGTGCCGGGCCTGGCCAAGACGCTCATGGTC
>CAYZFV010000428.1:0-2608 GCA_964477765.1 uncultured Candidatus Kuenenia sp. | reverse complement strand
GAAACCGTCTGCGCGGCGGTGACCGTCGCGCTCGGCGTCTACCTCGTCGGCCTCGTCCTCTCGATGCTCGGCAACACGATCAGCGGTGGATCGCCCCTGGTGACGACGATCAAGAATCGCCTCTTCGCACCGTGGATGGTGCCGGCCTGGCTCGATCTCGGCTTCGACTACCGGCTCACCTACGGCCTCGAAGACGACGCCGACCACGCGATCGAGGTAAGGCCCTTCGCCGGGCCGCAAGCAGCCACCGTGATCCAGCTGCCGGCCGGCCAGACAGGCGAGCGGGCGCGGCGCTGGCGGCGGCTGGCCCGGAGCGTCGTGGCTCTCGCCGACGACTCCGACCGGGAGTCGCTCCTGCCGACGGCGATCGCGACGGGGCTGATGGCGGAGGCCGCGAGCGACGACGTGCTCGTGCGGATCGTGCGACAGCCGCTGCCCGAACGAACCGGCAGCCGAGCGGCCCCGCAACAGGCGTTTGCCGCGCGGGTGCGGCTTGTGGATGGCGAGCCGCAACTGATCCGACAGGAACCCCGTGGCGAAGTGGCGCCGGTCGTCGGGCCACCGGCCGAGGAGGCCGCACCATGACCGCTCCTGACCGCGGCCCGCAGTCCGCTCCAGCCGCGATCGCCGCTCTCTTTGCCGCCCCCGGCATCGGCGGCACCTGGTTGCGATTCTGGTTGACACCGACGAGCAGCCGGCCGCTGGCCATCGTTCGCATCGCCACGGCACTCCTCGGCCTGCTGCTGCTCTGGAGCTATGCCGGCGATCTCCAGACCTGGTTTGGATCGGATGCTATCCTGCCGGCCGACACGGTCGCCGCCTGGCGGAGCCCGTTTGCCTGGTCGCTCTTCGATCTCGCCACCACACCGACGGCGGTCCGCATCCTGTCTGCCATCACGGCCGCCGCATTCGGTCTGCTGTTGGTCGGACTGCTCACCCCGATCGCCGCCGTGGCGGCGGCGGTGCTCTGGGCATCGCTGCTCAACCGCGGGCCGATGCTCGCCGGCCCGGCAGATGATTGCCTCGCCATCCTGCTGTGGTGTCTGGCGATCGGCCCGGCCGCCGAATATTTCTCCGTCGATCGCCTGCTCCACGACCGGATGGGTATGGCACCGCCGCGGCCCATGTGGCGGGCCAGCGTGGCCCTCGGCCTGATTAAAGTAAATGCGGCGGCGATCGCGATCGGAGCCGTGCTCTCCCAACTCAAGGGCGATGCCTGGTGGAACGGCACGGCCGCCTGGTGGCTGGCAGTCCGCGCGGGCTCACGCGTGGTCGATCTCACCGATCTCTTCGCCCGCTCCGAGTTTCTCACCAACGCCGTCACCCACGCGATCACCGGCTTCGAGATCGCGTTTGCCGTCGGCATCTGGTTTTCAGCCACGCAGCAGACGGTGGCCCGCATCGGCCTCATCGCCTGGCCGCTGATCGGCATCCTGGCGGGTGAGCCCTTCTGGGGTCTGGTGATGGCAGTGTACGCGCTGGCGATCGTCAGGAAGTGATCAGCCTTGTAAATTCCGCCTCGCCGATCACCGCCACACCGAGCTTTTGCGCCTTCTCCAGCTTGCTGCCCGCCTCGGCGCCGGCGACCACGTAATCGGTCTTCTTCGACACGCTGCCGCTCGCCCGGCCGCCAGCCCGGCGAATCGCCTCCTCGGCCTCCTGCCGGGAGAAGTGTTCGAGCGTGCCGGTGACCACGAGCGTCTTGCCCGTGAGCGGCCCCTCCCCGGCCTGGTCGGCTTGCGGCAGGTCGAGCTTCACACCCGCCGCGGCCAGCCCGGCGATCACCCGCCGGCCATACCCGCTCTGGAGCCATTCATGCACGCTCGCGGCGATCACATCGCCGATCTCATGCACTTCGGCCAGCTCCTCGACCGTGGCCGCCTCCAACTTCTCGATCGTGGGAAACCGCCGCGCGAGGATCGTGGCCACCCGCGGCCCCACATGGCGGATGCCGAGCGCGTTGAGCACCTTCGCGAGCCCGCGATCCTTGCTCCGCGCGATCTGCTCCACGAGGCTTCCGGCCGACTTCGCCCCCATCCGCTCGAGCGTGGTCAGCTGCTCGACGGTAAGCCCATACAGATCGGCATAGTCGGTGACCAGATCCTGCGCCACCAGCTGCTCCACGAGTTTGTCGCCGAGCCCCTCGATATCCATCGCGCCGCGCGACGCGAAAAACTTCAGCCGCTCGCGACGGCGGGCCGGGCAGTCGACGTTGGGGCAGCGGATGTAGACGCCGTCGGGATCCTTCACGAGCGGCGTGACGCATTCGGGACACTCCGTCGGCGGCTGCCACGGCTGGTGGCGGTGTTTGCGGAGATGCTTCTCGACGCGGACCACGTGGGGAATCACCTTGCCCGCCTTCTCGACCACGAGCACGTCGCCCACCCGGATATCCTTGCGGGCCACCTCGTCGGCGTTGTGGAGGCTCGCCCGGCTCACCGTCGTGCCGGCCAGCTCCACCGGCTCCAGATCGGCGCCGGGCGGGCCCGGGGCGCGGGGCCGCAGCGGGCCCTCTCCGCCGGGGGGGGGCGGGCGGGGCTGCCGGTGGCCCCGCGGACGGAAGTCTTCGAGTCGCTCGACCTGTTGATCGACCGGGGCACGGAGCTGA
>CAYZFV010000427.1:0-6310 GCA_964477765.1 uncultured Candidatus Kuenenia sp. | reverse complement strand
GAGATCGATCTCGAAAGCCTGTTTGGCGGCGGTGGGGGCGGTTTTGGTGACCTGTTTGGTCGCGGCCGCGGGAGCCGGGGGCGAAGGCGTCCGGCCCAGGTGGCGGGCGAAGACATCTCGGCATCGATCAGCATCCCGTTTCGGATGTCGATCGACGGCGGCAAGACCGATGTGCGGATCGACCGCGGCGGCAAAGTGGAGACGATCAGTGTGACGATTCCGCAGGGACTGCCCGATGGCGCGCGGATGCGACTGCGGGGGCAAGGGTTGCCTGGCACGGGCGGCGGGCCGGCCGGTGATCTCGTGCTCCAGGTGCGGGTCGACCCGCATCCCGTGTTTCAGCGTTCGGGCGACACGCTGGAAGTGACGCTTCCGGTGTCGCTCTCGGAGGCACTCGAGGGGGCCAAGGTGGATGTGCCGACGCCGTGGGGCACGATCGCGTTGCGAATTCCCCCCGGCACGTCGAGCGGCAAGAAGCTGCGGGCCGCCGGGATGGGGGTGCATCATGGCAACGGTGCCACGGGAGATCTCATCGCCGAGGTGCAGATCATGCTGCCGACAGCCGAGGATGCGGCCGTCCGCGAGCCGTTGCTGGCGGCGGTCAAGGCGGCGGAGGCCGCCGCACCGGAAGCCGTGCGGTCGCGGCTGCAGTGGTGATGACCGCCCCCCGCGACTTTCCTCGTGAGGCACGGCTCCTTCGCCCTGCGGAGTTTGCGCGGGTGTATGCCACCCGGCAGTCGGCGGCCCGCGGCCCACTCGTGGTCTATGCCGCTGCTTGGCGCGGGCCCGGAGGCCGGCCGCGGCTGGGGCTGTCGGTGTCGCGGCGGATCGGCAAGGCGGTGATTCGCAACCGCTGGAAACGGTCGTTGCGGGAAGCCTTCCGGCATGTTCAGGCAAGCCTCGACCCGAGCTGCGACTACATCATCGTCGTCCGCTCCGGTCAGCCGGGGGCCGGCAGCGACGAGGCCCGCCGGACCGAGCGGACGATCGTGGACCTTGCGCATCGAGCCGTTCGCAGCAGGGGCCGCCGATGACACGTTGGCAGCGGCTGGTCGCGGCGGTGCTGGATCTGGGGCGGGGCATCGACCGGGCCCTGGTGGTGGTGCTCATCGGAGGCGTGATGCTCTACAAGGCGACGCTGAGCCCGCTGCTCGGGCGGCACTGCCGTTTCGAACCGACCTGCAGCAGCTACTTCCGTACGGCGGTGGAGAAGTATGGCGGGGTGCGTGGGGGCTGGCGGGGCATCTGCCGCATCTGCCGCTGCCATCCCTGGCATCCGGGCGGCTACGATCCGCCGTGATGCCGGCGCAGCCAACTGATCACACTTGCGTTGGCCGGAGGAAAGGCCCCCGATTCCAAGGCGGTCACCCGTCGCCATTCAAAAGGGGGCCGCGGCGCGAGGGCTTCATCGGCTGGTTCGGCGACAAAAAACACCACGTCGATCGGACCGCTGGCAGACTCGGCGCGGATCGCATCGAGTCGGCGGCGAACCCGGATGGCGAGGCCCACTTCCTCGAGGCATTCTCGCACCGCGGCCGATTCCGGCAGTTCACCCGGCTCGACCTTGCCACCGGGGAACTCATGGAGTCCGGGTGCGTCGACGGCCGTGGCACTCCGCCGGCCGACGAGCACGCGTCCTTCAGCCACCACGACGGCCACGGCGATCTGCGTTCGCGACAGGCACCGCGGCACTGTGTCAGGCATGGTCATTCGGCAGGCTTCTGGATCACGTCGAGCAGGCGGCCGGGGGAGCCCATGATGTTGTAGCCGGCATCGACATGCATGATCTCGCCCGTGATGCCGAGCGCGTCGCGCGAGAGCAGAAACGCTCCGGCGCGGCCCACCTCTTCGTGGGTGATGTTGCGGCCCATGGGCGACATGTGCTCATACATTCCGAGCATCTCCTCCACACCGGCGCCCCGGCCGGCGAGGGTCCGCAAGGGGCCGGCGCTGATCGCGTTGACCCGCACGCCAGACGGTCCCAGATCGAATGCCATGTATTTCACGCAGGTATCGAGCGTAGCCTTGCAGACGCCCATGATGTTGTAGCCGGGCACGACCTTCTCACCGCCGTAGTAGGTAAGCGTGAGAATCGAGGCGCCTTTGGAGAGGATATGGCGGGCCAGCCGGCCGACGGCCAGAAGGCTGTAGGCGCTGGTTTCCATCGCAACGCGAAAGCCTTCTCGGCTGCAGTTGGTGGTCTCGCCTTTGAGATCCTCCATCGGTGCGTAGGCGATGGAGTGCACGAGAAAGTCGATCGTGCCGAATTCATCGCGGGCCTTGGTGATCACCGCCGCGATCTGCTCGTCGCTCGAGACGTCCATCGGCACGAGAAATTTGGCGTTCGGCTCCGGGTCGGTCAGTTGGGCCACCCGCCGCCGGTTTCGCTGCCGGGTGTCATCGGGCTTGTCGGGCAGGTGCGAAAAGCCGACCTCGCCCCCCTCGTCGAGAATCTGTTTGGCGATCGCCCAGGCGATCGAGTGGTCATTGGCGACGCCGAGCACCAGGCCCTTCATTCCGGCAAACCTGCCCATGAATTAAAATCTCCGCGGGAGTCGAAAGCGTGTGGAAAACCGTGCCCGAAAAACGCTGCGGGTGAGAGCGGGAATGTAGCCGCTGTGGCGAAAACCCTCAATGAGCGGCCCTTGCCGCTGGCGGTGGCCGCGGGTACAAAACATGCGGCAGCCCCGTTAGCTCAATTGGTCAGAGCATCTGACTCTTAATCAGAGGGTTCTAGGTTCGAGTCCTAGACGGGGCATTCGGTTTTTCGGGGGAATGGAGTCGCGGGGCGGAGCAGTTGGGCCGCAGGTCAATCGTAGGTCCAGCGGCATTCGTAGATCGTTTCCGGCTTCGGATTGATCAGCGACCAGCCGATCAACTGTCCATACGGATGATCGATCGTGTAGCGGCTGGTCATCGGCTCGGCGGCCTCCGGCAGGCCCTTGGGATAGCGCAGCAGCCGGTAGGTTTGGTAGGGGTGGTTTTCCGGAAACAGCATCCAGACCGTGAGCAGATCGGCCTGATAGTCGAGCATCAGTGGCATCCGCCCGGGGGGCATGTCGGCAAATTGAAAGATGGCCGCCATTTCGAGCGTCACCTGCTTGTCGATCGGATAGCCCGAGAGATCAAACTCGAGTTCATACCTGTGGACCGCCGCGGGCTGGGCGGCGGAGCCCGCCGCGGTGGAGCTTTGAGGAACGGTTTCCAGGGGAATCCGCCGCACGACAAGCGGCGGCTGGTCCGGCGGCTGCCGGTATTCGATGTCGATCAGCGGAAAGACGGTGTGGAAGACAAGCTTTCGTGGGCTGGTTTCATCGACAAACCGCAGCCGCATCCGGTCACGGATTCGCAGTTTGCCCATGCGGGCGTTGGTCCCCACGCCGATCCATCCCTCACGGAGGTCGATGATCCGGCTTTGGGAAAGAATCTCCACCCCCTTGAAATCAATAGATTGTGGCGCACCTGCATCCACAATCTTGATCGGTGCCCAGGATGCTGTGGGATCCCGCTCCACAAGATCAAGCACGAGCCGAATGTCGGGATCCCCGGCGGCTATCGAGTTGATCACATCGGTCAGCATCTGCGCATGGCGGTGGACCTGATAGAAGCGAACCGGCAGCACCACAAAGAGCAGGAATCCAGCGATCAGGTAGATGTAGCTGGGCCAGTCCTTCCAGTCGAGTAGCGTCGACCACACCTTGCGATGGCTGGAGCGGCGGAGCTTTTCGGCCAAACGGACCGCAATGTTGGTGGCTGCCGTGCGGGCGGTACCGGGAACGGTCGGATGCTCGGCGGCGTCGGTGACCGCCGCCAGAATCGAACCCCGGCCCGGAAGCGGTTCCCACGCCGGCCCCTCGTGAACAGGCTTGATGGCCCGTTCGGAAATCCGCCGATTCATGTCACGAGCCACCTCGTATCCATGCACGGCGAGGGCATTGACCTCCAGATCACTGAAGCGGTCGAGGTCGGTGCGGATCATCGACACCTCTGCCTGAACGACCGGATGAAGGGCGTGGTGATCGTCGTGCGGGTCGACAATCCGGGTCACCGGCGCGAAGACGAAACCGTCGCGGTCGCCAAAATTTTCTCGCTCCAGTTGCCAGACCCTGTCCCACAGGATGTCGGAGGCACGGATCGATTGGGCGACGAAGCCGAGCGTCGCGTTGCTCAGAATCTGAAACGGCTTGCCGGCGTCACTGACCAACACCCGCGAGAATTCCTCGCCATGGAAATGTTTGAGCCAGAGAAAGGCTCGCGTGCCGAGATTGTCGTAGACCCCCCCATCCGTGAACGACTCATCGACAAACTGGCCGTCATGCACTCCGAGGTCGGCCGCTGTGAGCTCCACGGGAGGAAAGAAACCCGGGAATGCGGATGATGCACCGACGACCTTCGCCACGCTGGCGGTCTGGCCGGGAACATGCTGGAAAGGATCGGAGTCGTGGGTGTTTCTCTTTTGGATGTGCAGGCCCTGGCGATTGAAGACGGCCATCACCCCGTCGCTGACGTTGGTGGCCAGCACATGGAGGGCGGGTCGTTCCGGCAGTTCGAAGAGTCGGCGGTCTCCGAACAGGAATTCGCGGTAATAGCCTTCCAAGAGGGCATTGGCCGAAAAGCCCGGGATCTCCGCGCCCACGAGTGAGGCTGCCGCCCTGAAGGGTAGCATCAGCGGCAGCCGACGCACGATGTGGTTGCGGACGTCGAACTGAATGAAGCGGATCAGTTCCCGGGAGACCTCGTCGAACTGCTCGTCGGTGCCGTTGTACCGCCCCCAGTTGAGAACGAGGTGGGCGCCGAGGATGCTACCCCCGCTCACGGAAGCGATGTCGCTGACCATCCCCAGAAAGCCACTGTCGCGGAGGTAGCGGATCACTCCCAGATGGAAGAGAGTCGCCCGAAAGCCGCCACCGGAAAGCGCCAGTCCAATGCGTGCCGTCATCGCGAGTCAAGCATCTCGAACGGTTGGGGTGGTCGGGCGCCGTCACTCGACTCAAGAGCGTGTTTCCTGCACTCAGTGTGGCGCATCATGACCGTCGGAGGCAAACCCAACTCCTGCAATGCCCCGCCGCCACTGCTCGCGATAGGGCCGCGGTGAAATTCCCGCTTTTTTTTTGAAGAGCTTGGAGAAGTGGTAGGGATTCTGAAATCCCAGTGCGGTCGCGATCTCTCTCACCGAGAGATCCGAATTGCGGAGCATGTCACCAGCGCGGCGGATGCACAGCTGCAGATGGTAGCGGTAGGGGGTTTGCCCCGTTTCTTGGCGGAAGGCACGAAAGAAATGGGCGCGGCTCACGTCGAAGCCCTGGATCATATCGTCGATCACCGGCATGGCTCCCGGCTGTTCTTCGAGCAGGATGCGGGCGCGGCGCACGATCTGCTTCAGGCGAGACGGCGTCGGCGTGGGGTGGGTGGCGGCCGTGACCCGGGCCAAAAGCTCCATGGTTTTCGCGGCAGCGAGCGGCCCGGCCCCCGTGCGATCGCTCCGAACCGCATCAAGGAGACCGCGAAAGGCCTCCACGAGCATGTCGTCGAGTCCGCAGTGGAGGACCGCCTGCGGCGGCGCCAGGAGCTGCCGCAGGACCAACTCACGGGCGATGGAGCCGGAAAAGTGCACCCAGTAGATGCCCCAGCCCGTGTCAGCGCGGGGGCGATAGCGGTGCCACACGCCGGGAAAGAGAACCGCCGCATCGCCGGCTCGCAGGTCGAGGCGACCGGTGGGGATCGACTCAAACTCCCCCTGCCCGTGGGTCACGTAGACCAGGGCATGCTCCCCTAGCACGCGACCGGCCTCCCAAGAGTAGAAGTGGCCAGGCGGATGCTGCCGGTTCGGGATCGGGGCATCGCCAGGATCGACCGGCTGGTAGCCGGCCCCGGTGACGCTCAACCCCCAGGCTTCATCCCCCGCCGCAGCCACGGGATAGCGAAAATATTCGGCAGTATTTTTGACCATGGTTGGCGCTCGAATACAAAAATAAATGCACTTAAACCGTCCTTTTTGATTCAAGTATAGCAAAACAGATGATACAAATAGATATGTTTTCGGGACGATTCGGCATTGCCAGCCGGGTGTTTTCGGTCACAACAGCGTCATGGCGGCAGATATTGGAAATCTTGTCCCTCGTCGAGCGTTCCTTTCTGCGGCCGCGTTGACGGCGGTCGGTGCGACGCTTTGTGCCGGCGAAGACGGCGTGGCGAGCGACGGTGCACGCCCGGCGGCTGTTCCACTGCCACCCCTCCCGGACCACGGCCTGCTCTTTTCCTGCAAGTACGGCATGACCGAGGGGGGCTCGCTCGAGCGGCGGCTTGCCGC
>CAYZFV010000426.1:0-8355 GCA_964477765.1 uncultured Candidatus Kuenenia sp. | reverse complement strand
GGCTCCATGGCACGGGCAACCCCGAGCCGCGCAACCGTCCGACGAGGTAGCACGAATGCCTCACCAAATTTTCTCTCACCCAACCAGACTTGGTACCATTCCTCCATGCTCCGCAAGGTCATCATCGACTGCGACCCGGGAATCGACGACGCCGTGGCCCTCACCATGGCCCTTTTCGATCCCCGCCTGGAAGTGCTGGCCGTGACGGCCTGCGGGGGCAACGTGCCGGCGGAACAGGCCAGCGGCAACCTCCAGTCGCTCGTGAAGCTGCTCGATCCGCCGCGGCTGCCCCGCATCGGCGTCGCGGCCCCCGACGGAATGCTGCCGGCCCGGCCCTTCAGTCTCCACGGCAGCGATGGCCTCGGCGGGCTCGATCTTCCGCGGGCCAACCTGCATGGCGCCCACTCGGCTGAGAAGGTGATCTGGGAGACGCTGCGGGCCCATCCCCGCGAGGTCACGATCATCGCCCTCGGACCGCTTTCAAACCTGTCGCGGGCGTTTACTCGCGACCCGTCCGTGGTGGAGCTGATCCACACGCTGGTGGTCGGCGGCGGTACGATCCACGGGCATGGCAACGCGACGGCGGTGGCCGACTTCAACTTCTACTGCGATCCCCATGCGGCCCGACACGTGATCCGGGAACCGCTCGCCAAGACACTCGTGCCGCTCGAGACGAGCGGTCAGGTGATCTTTGGCTTCGACATCCTCGACGAACTCCCCGATGAGTCGTCGCGGGCCGGCATGATTCTCCGCCGGATGTTGCCCCACTCCTTTCGTGCCCACCGGCAGATCCTCGGCAGCGAGGGGATCGTGATGCACGACGTGGTGACGCTCGTGGCGGCGACCAACCCGGAACTCTTCGAACGCACGAGCGTGGCGGCCAACGTCAAGACGGCGGGCGACCTGACGACCGGAATGCTCGTGATCGATCGGCGGCAGAACAGAACGGAGCGGCCCAATGCCGATGTGCTCGTGGGGTGCGACACGGCGGCGGTGGCCGACTGCGTGCTCCGTGGCCTCGCCGTCGCCGGCGTCGCGACCATGTAGGACAGGTCTCCCGACCTGTCTCACAAACGCTCAGCCTGCCCTACTCGAACTGCTCGCGGCTGGCGACGGGCATCGAGAGTTCGATCATCTCCCGGTCGCGGAAGACGCCGAGCGTCACCGTGCGATCGGTGGGGGTCATGCTCACCATGCTCACGAGATGGTCGTCGTCTTCGATCGCCGCCCCGTCGAACTCCACGATCACGTCGTTGGGTTGGATGCCGGCGGCATCGGCCGGGGAGCCTTTTGTCACCGCCGACACGCGGGCCCCGACGGGCCGCACCAGGCCCAGCCGCCGGGCGGCGTCGTGGGTGAATACGCTGTCGAGCGTCACCCCGAGATAGGCCCGCGAGACGGTGCCCGTGCGGACCAATTGGTCGGTCACAAACATCACCATCGAAATCGGAATCGCAAACCCGATGCCCTCACTGCCCCCCGAGTTGCTGGCGATGGCCGTGTTGAGGCCGACCACCTCGCCCCGCAGATTCACCAGCGGCCCGCCGCTGTTGCCCGGATTGATGGCGGCATCGGTCTGGATGAAGTCCTGATACTTCACGCCCCCCTCGCCGAGGTCGAGATCGCGGCGGCCCTTTGCCGACACGATGCCGAGCGTGACGGAATGGGCGAGCCCGAACGGGCTGCCGATCGCCAACACCGTGTCGCCGATCTGCACGGCGTCGCGGCGTGCCAGCCGGGCGGTCTCCACATCGTCGGCGTCGATCTCCATCACACCGATGTCGGTGCCCGCGTCTGACCAGAGCCTCGTGGGCCGCAGTTCCCGGCCGTCGTCGAGGCGGATCGTGATGTTGCCGAGATCGGCGCGATGGATCACGTGGCGGTTGGTGATCACGGCGGTGCGACCCGCCACGGTGGTGATCACCCCCGAGCCCGCCTCTTCTTCGCTGGCTTTGCCGTTGCGGGGCCGGAGCAGCGGCTTCTTGGCATCGATATGAACGACCGTGGGACGCACCAGTTCCGTGAGCCGGCGAAGCTGCGTGGCCTGCCGCTCGAGATAGTCGGCATCGCGAGCCACCTGCTGGTAGAGCTGCTCGCGTTCGGCCTCGGTGAGGCGGGCCGGTCGGAGCGGATCGATCCGCCCGTCGACGGATACGCGGGGCTTGATCGGAGCCAGCCGCACGGGTGGCTCGTCGGCCGGAGCCCGGCCGACGCCGAGAGCGCAGAGACCGAGGGCGATTCCTGCTCGGATCAGGCGGCAGCGGTGAGGCAAGGGCTGAAACATGGACGTTCTCCGCGTCCTCTCAGCATACCCGACGCCGCTCAGGAGATGTCGATCTCCATTTCACCCGCGATTTCCTCGGACTCTTCCGCCCGGCCCCCCATCCCGCCCGACTGCTCCAGGTCACGCTGGCAGGAGATGCACATCGTGGCATAGGGCAGGGCATTGAGCCGGGCCATCGGAATCTTGCCGTTGCAGACCTCGCACAGGCCGTACACGCCCGCCTTCATCCGCTCGAGGGCATTCTCGATCGAGGCCAGTTCCCGGCTCTCCACCTCGGCCAGCTGGGAGCTGATTTCGTCTTGGGCGGTGTCGTATGCAGCATCGACCACGTCGCCAGGAGACTCGCTCCGCAGCTCCTTGAGCAGCGAAAGGTCGCCCGCCAGGGCGCTCCGCAGGGCGTCGCGACGGCGAATGAGAATCGCTCGCAGGTTCAACAGTGCGTCTTTGCGTGCCATGGTGTGTGCTCCGCGTCGCCCCGGGGCGGCCTTGGCAGGGGCCGAAACGGGGCGGTTCGCAACAAATACTACGCCTCTCGTCACGATTGGTTCGCCCGAAAAAATTCGGCAGGAAAACCCGGTGAAATCCATGAAAATGGGATTTGACAGTTGGGGGAGGGGGGGCGAAGTCTGCGGCCTCTGGGATCCAACGGTTGTTCGCCGGTTCGGGGGCGGCAAAAGTCTCGTCGCGGAGGAACTTCCTCGCTTGGTCGTCCTGTGGCGGAGGCAACCTTCTCCGGCTCGAAAGTTCCTAACGCTCCTCGGGCGTTCGCCGACCCCCTCACCTCCCTGGCTGGATCCACCGCCCGCCCTCGCTTTGCGGAAGCCACGTCAGGGCTCGGGGCGGGTGATCGGGATCTGGACTTCGGAGTATTTGAGGAAGCTGGGAACGAAGGGGCTGTTGTAACCGAGGGTTCGCGGCGGGCCGGCTTCCTTCCATTCGGGGTGGGCGGTGAGCCAGTCGCGGAGTTGCTTGATGCCCTTTTCGGCCGTGGCCTTGGAATAGCTGCCGCGAAGGGCGACCGAGACGACCGTCGTCTCCGGGATATCCTCCACGACCACGGCCGGATCCTTCGGATCGGCCCCGGGAGTGCCGAGGTCGGGCGTGGCATAGAGGAAGGCCATCGATTCGCGGTTGCCGTCCATCTGCACCGGCGACGTCATCGCGATCTCGTTGCGCTTGATGTGATTGAAGAGCTTCATGAACATCGCGTTGTCGGAGTCTTTGCCGACGGTCGCGCGGGCCAGGCGGTGGGCGGGGTACGTCTTCACGATCACCGCGCCGACGGCACCGGGGGCCGGGAAGCCCGCGGGCAGATTGGCTTCAGACACCAGCATCGGTCGGGCTCCTTGCTCGTCGGCGGCGCAAGGGCTTGCGATCAGGCAGCCGCTCAGGGCCACCATAATGAAACCGAAATGCACGAGACGCGTCATGGCATCGATCCTCCTTGATGAGCCGATCTTGATAGACTCAATTCTCTCACTTCGAGGGCGATTGGGCAAAACACCAGATCGTGCCGTCGCCGCCGGCCAGCACGATCCGGCCATCCGCGACGGCGGCCCCGCCCACAAAATCTCCCCCCGCGTCAAACTCCCAGATCGGGGCGCCCGTGGCGGCATCGACGGCGACGATTCGGCCCGCAGAATCGCCGACGATCACGGCGTCGCGATCGCCCTCTTCCAAACCCACCACCACCGGCGAGGCATCGACGCGGCCCCGCATCGGATGCCGCCAACGCTGCGCGCCGTCGGTCCGCGAGAAGGCTTCCAGCGCCCGGCCGCGCGAACCGACGATCGCGAGATCGCCCGCGATCGCGGCGCAAGAGCGGTAGGCCCGCCCCTTCACGCCGGTCGCAGTCTTCCAGACTTCGCGGGCCGGAGCGATGTCGATGCCATAAAAAATGCCCCCCTCGGTGCCGAAGAAGATTCGCCCCTCATAGGCGGCCGGCGTCGTGCCGGTGGGGCCGTCGATCGGCACGGCCGCGGTCTCCTTGCCCGTGAGGGCATCGATGATATGAAGGCTGCCGTCGCACCCCGCGACGAATGCGGCGCCTGCGGCCACCGTCGGCGAGCAGCGGATCTGGTCGGCAATCTCGTGGGTCCATGCCACCGTTCCGTCAGCCAGCCGCAGGCAGGAGAGTGTGGCGTCTTGGGATCCGATCAGCACCCGGGGCCCATCGGCCGTGGGCATGATCGTCGGCCCGCCGGAAATCTCGGCCTCGGTGCGGTATTCCCAGCGGACGTTTCCGGATGCGGTGTCGAAGGCCCGCACGATCCCCTCGGCATCGCCCACGACGACAAGCGGGAGGGCGGCGTCGGTCGAGATGGCTGCCGCCGCCGGGAAGCCGACCTCCGTCGTGGCCTTCCAACGGGTTTCGCCCGTGTCGAGCGCGAGGGCGTGAAACCCGCCGTCGAGATCGCCGACATAGATCGTGCCGGCGGCGATCACCGGCGTGGCCTCGAACGCCGTCTTCTCGAAGGAGCGATGCCAGGCCTCGACCAGCGGAAAGGAAAGCCGGGCCGCCGAGCGCCCCGTGCCGGCGAGCGTGCCCCGCATCATCGGCCAGGCGGTGGCCGGCGCCTCGGCCGGTTCGGCGGCTGCACGGGGAGGGGCAAGAATGAGGACGGCAGCGAGTGACGCCGTGGCAAACAGTTTCATTTTCATTCGGCTTGTTCGGCTCATCGGGCGGCCTCGTAGAGCAGGGCCAGATCATCGGCCGTGACGGGCCGCGGATTGAAGCCCGCAGTCCATTGCAACGCGGCAGCCGCGGCGAGCCGCGGCACGTCGGGCGCGGAGATCTCAAGCTCCGTCAGCCTGGTGGAAAGCCCTCCGGCCGCAAGCAGCGCCGTGAACCAGTCGGCCAGCCACGGACCAGCCGCCGTGGCAGAGACCGTCGACGCGAGCTGCTGCACGAGTTCTGCATAGCCCGCGGTGCAGGCATCCGCATTGAATCGCACCACATGGGGCAGCATGAGGCCGACGGCCTGCCCGTGCACGACGCCATGATCGGCCGTGAGCGGATTGGCGCAGGCATGGGCGGCGCCGAGCATCGCGTGTTCGATAGCCAGCCCCGCCCAGGCGGCTCCCAACTGCACCGCCGCCCGGGCCTCGCGGTCGGCCGGGTCGCTGAAGACCCGGGGCACGTTGGCCGCCAGGAGCCGCCAGGCCTCACGGGAAAACATTTTTGAAACGGGCGTCGCGGCGCGGCAGACGTGGCTTTCGAGGGCGTGCGAGAGGGCGTCGATCGCCGTGAGAGCGGCGACGCGGGCGGGCTGCGTGAGGGTGAGGTCGACATCGAGAATCGCCACCCGAAACGCGGCCCGCGTGTCGCCGCAGGCCATCTTCACATGGGTGGCGGCGTCGGTGATGAGGGCGAACGACTGCGTCTCGCTGCCGGTGCCGGCCGTCGTGGGCACGGCGATGGCCGGTAGCATCGGAACCCGGTCGGCAGCCGCCTTGTTGCGGCCCCAGTAGTCCTGCATCTTCCCGCCCAAGGAATAGATGAAGTTGATTCCCTTCGCGCAGTCGAGCGAACTGCCGCCGCCGATCGCGACGATCAGGTCGGGCTGCACCTCGCGAGCCAGCACGGCGCCAGCCTCGACATGGTCCGTCGTGGGGTTCTCTCCGAACCGGTCGAAGAGCGTGCAGCCCACCCGTACGCCCTCCAGGGCCGCGATCCCCGCCGCCGCATGTCCGGCCCGGACGACTCCGGGATCGCTCACCACCAGCGCCCGCGTCGCTCCGAGTTCTCGCGCCAGTGTTCCGAGCCGCCCCAGCGTGCCCGGCCCGACGACGAGCCGCGTGCGGGCATCGAACTCAAACGATGTCAGAGCCTCTGCGGGTGGCGACATGATGTCCAACAACACGAAACACCGGCGGATCCACGCGATCGACACGATCCGCGGCCGACACGTTCTTTATCGCTGCGCACAAGCCGCCGAAAGGCGGCCCGAATCGCGTTCAGGAACCTCGATCGGAATGAATCGATCGTGGGGGTACAGATAGTCTTCGCCCGAGTCGTCGACGATTCGGACAAACCCCTTCTGCCTCGCCTCCTCATCAGGAAGGACTCGGTACACCATGCCGAGTGAGACGTCTTCGATACCCTCGTCGTCGACACACACGACGAACTGCGAGGCGGAACCCGTGACCATCGCGCTACTCCAAGAAGCGTTTGATTTTGATCTTTCGCTTTCCGACGCCATGAGCCTCGTACCAGTGCAATTCTACCCGATGGAGTCTACCATCGCGGGCTCGAATCAATGCTTCACCCTTGCGTTTTCGCCAACGCCTGCCGCCATGCCGGGCCTTCAGGTCGACCCGCTCACGGATCGACAGGTTGATCGCGATTGTCTCGACGGCGCCGATTTCGCCGACAATTTCGAAGTCCATCCGTCACACGCTCGAATGCCCCGCGGCGACTCCTTCGCGGACCTGCAAGGCCCGTGAGCGATAGAGGAAATCGATGATGTTGCCTTCGTGCGGCTGCAGCCAGTCGAGCTTCGTGGTCGGAATCGGGCCGAGGTTGAGCCGGTCGATGTGGGTGGCATCGATGAGTTGTCGTTGAAAGGCGTCGTCGTCGGTGATGGCCGAACAGACGAGCGTCGGCCCGATCGCGTCGAGCATCTTCGCCTGCGGGCACTCGACCACGCTCACAAACGGAAACATGTATTCAGCCTTCGCGATCTCCGGCTCCGGGGTCGCGCAGCGCACGACCGTGGGCCGCAGCCAGCCGCACCGCTCTCCCTCGATGAACCGCGGGCCGTAGGGCTCCGTCGCATGGGTGACTCCGGGAGCCTGAAGGTGGCCCTCGATCTGGGCCCAGATCGCCTGGGCGGCCCCGGGGATCGTGAAGGCGGCAAGCTTGGCCTCGGGATCTTGCGGCGGCTTCACGTCGATCGGGCCAAGTCGGGCGGCGAGCGCCTCGGCGATCGCCTTGGTGTGTCGGCTGGCGTAGATCGCCGAGGCGTTGATGCAGCCGCGGCCGCTGTTGATCGCCACGCTCTCGACCAGCACATCGAGATGATCTTCCCAGTCGTCCACGCAGTCGTCGCCGAAGATGATCTTGGAGAAACCGGGGCCGTGCACCTGCCCCCGCGAGTTGCCGCGATACTGTTCGACCGTTTTCGCGCTGCCGAAGATCATGCTGCGGCCGCAGGCGGCGAGAATCCCGGCCCCGACGTCGGTGGCGCCGGGATAGAGACCGATCGCCTCGGCGGGGATGCCGGCCTCCACCATGGCGGCGGCCATGCGATAGGGCGTCCAGGGTTCCTGGCTGCCCGGCTTCATGACGAGCCCCACACCGAGGGCGATCACCGGCAGCCAGAGCGTGTGGACGCCGGGCGAGTTGGAGGGGAGCACAAGGCCGAGCACCGGCGATTGGGCCTGATAGCTCACGGTCACGCCGCGGTGTTCGACGCCATAGCCCTTCCAGAGGATGGCGGGATCGAGGCCGCGGGAGAGGGCATCGAGCATGCGGTCCATGTTCGAGAGCACGAACATGTTTTTCTGCATGTTGGCCCGGCAGAGCGATTCCGGGAGGCCGGTCGTGGCCGACTGCTGCTTCACGAAATCATCGGGCGACTGCCGGGTACCGCCGACCGGAACCGTGCCGTGGGCGTAGAGATTGCCGGCCGTCTGGAGCCGTTCGACGATTTCCTCGGCATCGATCGCGAGCAAGGCGGCCCGGGCCTGCGCCGCCTTCTGGAGATCGCGGCCGACGATCGCGCCCCCCGCCTGGCTCACCTCGGCGACCGGTTCGCCGGTCATGAAGTGGACGAGCGTCTCCCGCTCGAGTGACTCATACGGCTTGCCAAAACGCCAGGCGGGGAGATGCATCAGTAGACTCCTACGGTCGTCGTGGCGGCGAGGGCACGGAAGGGACGGACGCCGCTGATGCCGTCCCAGGGATATTTCGCGTAGGGCAGTTCCCGCTCGCCTTCATCCCGCTCCAGGAAGCCGGGAATGAAGGTCTCTTGGGTGAGCGTCGTGAGCCGCACGCGGCCGGTGCCCCCATAGGGCACGACCTCGTCGGGATGGTCGAAGTCGACCCCCTCGATCACGGCGCGGGGCTG
>CAYZFV010000425.1:0-3405 GCA_964477765.1 uncultured Candidatus Kuenenia sp. | reverse complement strand
CCCGCCGGGCCGCCCACTTCACCCCTTTGCCTGCCGCGTGGTAGACCCGGCTCACGGTGAGATCAAAGCCCGACCGCCGCGGCTCCAGCCAGTTCCAGATTTCGTTCCAGACGATCTCCCGCGGAGCCGTCGGCATCTCGACCCGCACCCGGCTCTCGTCGGCGAGGAGCCGGCGGGCTTCCTGCCAGTGGCCGGCCGCCTCCTCGAAGGCGTCGAGCCACGAGCCCGCGCCGGCCGCGGGATCGATGACCACACGAAACGCCCCCTCGATCGACGCCAGCTTGATCCTCTCGAAGTCGCACTCGGCCAGCCGCTGCCGCAGGTCGACCGTCGCGCCGTCAGACGTGAGTTCGGGGAGCGGGTGAAAGTCGATGCGGCCGGTCATAGCGGCATCGCGATCAAACGGCGCCGCGTAGACCGCCACCGGCTCGGCTCCCGTTTCAAGCATGAAGGTGCGCAGCCAGCCGGCGATCACCTGCCGTTGGGCCGGCCAGTCGACCATGTTGAACACGACGATCAGCGTCTTCCCGGCGGCCGCCGCGGCGGCAAAGAAATCCCGCACGGCTGCGTCGTTGTATTTCTGCTGGGTGAGCACCGCCACGATCACGTCGCACGCATTGCGGATCAGCTCGGCCCGTCGCCAGTTGTCGCGGAGGGTGCCGTCGATGTCGGGCGTATCGAGAAGCACGAGCCGCTGGCGCTGCTCCCCTCCGGCATCCTCCCGCCATACCAGCACATTGGTCTCGGTGGGATCGAGCGCGTCGTCTTCTCCACTCCAGGGACGGGGCAAGAACCCCGGAAACAGCGCGGCCAGATCGATCCGCCCGGCCAGCCCCCGGGGCAGGCTCACCACCGGGTGACGCGTGCGGGCCGCCTCCGCCACCGACCGGCTGATTTCACTCCCCACCAGCGCATTGGCGATCAGACTCTTACCGGTATTGGTGCCCCCACAGACGGCGGCCACGAGCAGCGGCTCCCGGTCGAGCTGCGGCCGGAGCTTGCCAAACAGCGCCCCATGCCACTCCGTGTCGCTCGGATCGGCAACGCCGAGAGAGCGGGCCAGCGGCTCGAGGGCCTCGAGGCACGAGCAGAGTTCGACGACGCTGCCGCTCCAGGCAGCCAACGTCGCCGGAGCAGCGGATCCGTCGGATGAAGAATGGTTGTCGGGCACGGACAATACTCGCTCAAACGACCCACCAGCCGTGTCTGAATTGCCGCCTGGTTTCAAAAGCCCTAAACTATCGTCAAAGCAGTATTTTTTGCATGCTGTGCCCGCTGGATCAGTGTGTCCTCGCGGGTGCCTCTTCGCAAATCGTTCTCCGAGACCACCGTTTTCCGATGCTTGAACGTCGTCCACTCTTTCCCGGTGTCATCGAGATCAACCACCAGGCCGGCTATCGGATCGGCTGCAGTGTGTATCTGGTTTTCGATGACCGCGACTGGATGCTCATCGACATCGGGTACGAAGAAACCGTGGATGAGATCATCGAACTGATCCGTCAACTCGATTTTCCGCTGTCGCAGTGCCGGGCACTCGTCGCCACCCATGCCGACGTCGACCATATCCAGGGCCTCTCCAAGGCGAAGGGGATTCTCAAGGCCCCGGTGCTGGCGCATCCCAAGGCGGTACCCGCGCTCGAGGCGGGTGATCCGATCAAGACGTTCGCCGAGATCGCGGCCCAAAACGTCCACATGCCGATGCCGGCGGTGACGGTCGACCAGCAGATCAAAGATGGGGACACGATCGAGGTCGGCTCTCGTCGGCTCGAGGTCTGGCACACACCGGGCCACACCGACAGCCAACTCGCCTTTCGGTTCGACAACCTGCTGCTCTCAGGCGACAACATCTACCGCGATGGCTCGGTCGGCGCGATCGACGCCCATCATGGCAGCGACATTCCGGCCTTCATCAAGTCGCTCAAGCGAATCCTGGCCAGCGATGTGGAGTGGCTGCTCCCCAGCCATGGCCCGGTGTTCCGCAAAGACGACGAACTGCTCGCAAAGACGATCGCCCGGCTCGAGGGCTACCTCACCCTCGCCGACTTCGGCACCTGCGCACCGCACTGGCCGTTGATCGACGAGTGGGACCGGGAACTGGCCGAGGGCCGGATGCCTTCCGCCGCGGTGTAGCCGACGATGGCAGCCGCAGAAGATCGTGCGAGCGATCCGGCCGCATTCGCCGGCCTCACGGTCGAAGAGTCGTCACTCCTCTGGCAGCTTGCCATGCGGCTGCCACGCTGCGACTCCGAGGCCGAGGCCGAGGCGGTCCTGATGCAGGCGACTGCCGGGCTTGCGCAGCCCCCCGCCTTCCGCGATGCGCTCGCCGCCACGGCTGCCGCGGCGATCGACGCCATCCGCGACCGTGAACGACTCCAGACGCTGGCCATCTGCGACCCGCTCACCGGGCTCTCCAACCGTCGCTTCATGGAGGAGGAACTCGATCGGCAGATTCATGCCATGACGCGGCTCGGCCAGCCGATGGCCTTGGCGCTGCTCGACCTCGACCATTTTCGGCGGTGCAACGAAGCGCACGGCCATCTCGCGGGCGATCTCGTCTTGCGATCGTTGGCCGTGTTGCTCCAGGGCTTCCGACGGCGGAGCGACGTGCCCTGCCGCTACGGTGGCGAAGAGTTTGTCGTCATCATGCCGGCCACCTCGGCCGCCGACGCGGCGGCGCGGCTCGAACCGCTGCGGCTGCGGCTCGCCGAGACGGGGATTCACCACGAGGGGCGACCGCTTCCGCCGGTGACCGCATCGATCGGGGTGGCCGAGTTTCCCTCGCATGGCACCACCGGCACCGCGGTCCTGGGCGCCGCCGACGCCGCTCTCTATGACGCCAAGCGGACGGGCCGAAACCGGATCTGCACGGCAAACCCTGCCGATTTTTCCGTCAAGAACGGCCGCCACGTCGGCCGATAGAACCAGTGAAGTCGGTTTTTCCGGTTTCACGGATTTTTCAGGGGGACATTTTGATGACACGGCACCTGTTTGCCGCCGCCGCCCTTGCGGCCGGCGCGGTCTTCTTCACGGCCGGCGACGCCAGGGCCCAGCAGCCCTTCCCGGGGACCCAGGCCTACGGCTACCAGTGGGGTTCGTCCTACAACACCCACGACTGGAACCGGCTCTACCACTATCCCTACGTGTGGTATCCGCAAAACTTCTACGCCGACGGCTATTACCAAAGCGCCAACGATCTCTACTACCGGTATCCGCAGGAGATGCGGGTGCCGGTCTACAACAAGAGTTGGCAGAACTACTATCCCAAGAGCCGCCGCTACCATCAGGGCCACCACTTCCACCTCGACGTGTTCTAGTTTTCCGCCCGGCGGGCCATCCATGGCCCTGGCGGGCTTCGCGGGCCGGCGGCCGCCGGCCGCCCCTCCCGGCGGCCGTGCTCTGCGCGTC
>CAYZFV010000424.1:0-5724 GCA_964477765.1 uncultured Candidatus Kuenenia sp. | reverse complement strand
CCCCGCCGGGGGGGAGGTGGCGATCGTGCGGGTCGAGCAACTCTACCCGTTGCCCCGCCGGGCGCTGGAGGAGGCTCTGGCCGACTATGCCCCCGGCACTCCGGCGGTATGGGTCCAGGACGAGCCCGAGAATATGGGCGCCTGGAGATTTTTCCGCATCCACTTCGGCGACAAACTGCTCGACCGCTTCCCCTTCTCGGGTGTCTGCCGGCAGAGCGCCGCCAGCCCCGCGACCGGGTCGAAGAAGAGCCACGACCTCGAGCAAAACGAACTGCTCGCGGCCGCCTTCACCAGCTGATTTCGGACACACCGTTTCTTTTTTCCCTCCCCCGTGAATCCCTCCCATCATGGAACTTGAACTGAAGGTCCCCGAAGTCGGCGAATCGATCACCGAAGTGATGATCGGCATCTGGAAGAAGCAGGAGGGGGATGCGGTCGTCACCGATGAGTCGGTCGTGGAGATCGAGAGCGACAAGGCCACGGTCGAACTTCCCGCGCCGGGCGGCGGTACGATTTCGAAGATTCTCAAGGGATCGGGAGAGCGGGCGACCGTGGGCGAAGTGATCGGCTACATGGAACTCACCGGCGCCGGGGCCCCGACGGCTGCGCCGGTCGCGCCCCCGGTCGCAGCTGCTCCGCCTCTCGTGGCGGCCGCTGCTCCACGGGTGATGCCTGCGGCGGCGCGGGTTTTGGGTGAGGCGGGTGTGGCCGCGGCGGCCGCCGTGGCGACCGGCCCCGGTGGCCGCGTCACCAAGGCCGACGCCCAGCAGGCCGTGGCTGCCATGGCGGCCCCCGCTCCACGGGCCCCCGTGGCGGCGGCAGTTCCCGCCCCGGCCCCGATGAAGCCGGCCCCGGCCGCGACGCTCCCGGCCGTTTCCGCGGCCGGCAGCCGCGCGGAGCGGTATCAGCTGATCAGCCCGATCCGCCAACGGATCGCCGAGCGGCTGGTGGCGGCCCAGCACGAGGCGGCTCTGCTGACGACCTTCAACGAGGTCGACATGTCGGCGGTGATGGCCCTGCGCAACAAGTTCAAGGATCTGTTTCTGGAGCGATACGGCGTGAAGCTCGGCTTCATGTCGTTTTTCGTGCGGGCGGTGGTCGAGGCCCTGCGGGCCGTGCCGCAGGTGAATGCCGAGTTCCGTGAGCCCCACATCGTCTATCGCGACTACCACGACATCGGCATCGCGGTCGGCGGCGGAAAGGGGCTCGTGGTGCCGGTGATCCGCAATGCCGAGATGTTGTCATTCGCCCAGATCGAGATGACGATCGGTGACTTTGCCAAACGGGCGGGCGCCAACAAGCTCAAGCTCGAAGAACTGCAGGGGGGCACCTTCACGATCTCCAACGGGGGCGTGTACGGCTCGATGCTCTCGACGCCGATCATCACCCCGCCGCAGAGCGGCATTCTCGGGCTCCATGCGATCCAGGAGCGGCCCGTGGCGGTCAACGGCCAGGTGGTGATCCGGCCGATGATGTACCTGGCGCTCACCTACGACCATCGGCTGGTGGATGGTCGCGAGGCGGTGGCGTTCCTCAAGCGGATCAAAGACACGATTGAAGACCCGAGCCGGCTCATGCTCGAAGTCTAGTTTCACGCGGGCAGGGCCTTCCATGGCCCCTGCCCGCTTGGCCGACCGCGGGAAACGACAAGGGTTTCCCGGGCCGGCTGGCATCGCCTCGTGCGACGCCTTGCGACAACCGACTCTCTCAACCCGATGCACCAACCCCGCCAGGCGAGTTTTTCATGAACGCTTTTGACCTCATCGTGATCGGCGGCGGGCCCGGTGGGTATGTAGCGGCCATTCGGGCGGCCCAGCGGGGGCTCAACGCCGCGGTCGTCGAGAAGGAAGAAAAACTTGGCGGCACCTGCCTGCGGGTGGGCTGCATCCCTTCGAAGGCCCTGCTCGAGTCGAGCCACAAGTTTGAAGAGGCCGGGCATGAATTGGCGAGCCACGGCGTGCGGGTTGGCAGCGTGGCCCTCGATCTGGCCACGATGATGCGGCGGAAAGACGAGGTCGTCTCCACGCTCTGCAAGGGCATCGAGGCCCTGCTCAAGAAAAACAGGGTCACCCGCTACGCCGGCACCGGGCGGCTGGCCGGTCCCGGTCGTGTCGAGGTGACCGCCGCCGACGGAAGCATCACGATCCTGGAAACACCGCGGATCGTGCTTGCCGTCGGGAGCCGGTCGACGGTGTTGCCGGGCGTCGAGGTGGATGGCCGGTTTGTCGGCACGAGCACCGAAGCCCTGTCGTTCGACGCGGTGCCACCGCATCTGGTCGTGATCGGTGGCGGATACATCGGGCTGGAACTCGGCAGCGTGTGGCGGCGACTGGGCTCGAAGGTGACCGTGCTCGAATTCACCGACCGCATCCTGACCGGGATCGATGCTGAAATTGCCGGCGAGGCGTTGGCGTTGTTTCGCAAGCAGGGGCTCGAGATCCAGCTCGGAGCACGGGTGCAATCGGCCCGCGGCACCGGGTTCGGCTGCCGGGTCGAGGTGGAAGGACGCGACCCGATCATCTGCGATCGGGTGCTCGCCGCGACGGGGCGTCAGCCGGCCACCGACGGCATCGGCCTCGAGACGGTGGGGATCGCCACCGACCCCCGGGGCCGGATCCCGGTCGACGAGCAGTTTCGCACGGCGGCCGCGGGAGTCTGGGCGATCGGCGATTGCATCCCCGGACCGATGCTGGCTCACAAGGCCGAGGAAGACGGCGTGGCCTGTGTCGACGGCATGACCGGTGGCTGGGCCCATGTCGACTACGGCCTCGTGCCGGCGGTGGTCTTCACCCATCCGGAAATTGCGACCGTGGGGGCGATGGAGGATCAGCTTGTGGCAGAAGGCGTGGCCTATAAGAAGGGTGTGTTTCCCTTCCGGGCCAACGGCCGGGCGCGGACGATCAACGACACCACCGGCAAGGTCAAGGTGCTGGCCGATGCCACGACCGACCGCGTGCTCGGAGTGCATATCATCGGGCCCTCAGCCGGCGACCTGATCGGTGAGGCGGCGGCCGCGATGAATTTCGGCGCGACAGCAGAGGATATCGCCCGCGTCTGCCACGCCCATCCGACCCTGCCGGAAACGCTCAAGGAGGCCGCGCTCGCCGTCGCCGGCCAGGCGATCCACATGTAATAAACCGCGGCTACGCCGAGGCGGGATGGCAGGTCGGGCCGATCGGCTCGAAGGCCTTGTAGCCGAGCACAAACTCCTGGTGGCCGAGGGCCTCGGAAGCGGTCGGTTCCCCGGAGGCCACCCGCTCCACCAGGGCCACGATCTCGGTGGCCACCTCGGGAAGGGTGCCGTGGCCCTCGAGCACCCGGCCGGCATCAATATCCATGTCGCCGGCCAGCCTGCGATAGGTCTCGGGATTCGCACAGACCTTGATCACGGGGGAGATCGCCGAGCCGACCACCGAGCCGCGGCCGGTCGAGAACAGCGTGACGTGGGAGCCGCAGGCGATGAGTTCGACGATTTCCGCCGTGTCGTTGACGTTGGGAAATCCAAACCGCACCTCGCCATCGGGCACGACATCGAGGAGGTAGAGGCCGCCAGTTGGCGGCAGATCGCCCGGCTTGATGAGCCCGGCGATGGGGGCGGAGCCACTTTTGGAAAAGGCTCCCATGCTCTTTTCCTCCTGGGTGGTGAGGCCGCCGTCGGCGTTGCCCGGGGCGAAGCTGCCATGGCCGAGGGTGGCGTAGTAGCGGGCCGCCTTCTCCACCGAGTCGACGAGCTGCCGGGCCACGGGCGGGGTCGCTCCGCGGGTGGCGAGGATCTGCTCGCACCCGATCAGTTCGCCCGTCTCTTCGAAGATGCAGGTCGCTCCGGCGGCGACGAGGATGTCAAACGCCAGCCCGATGGCCGGGTTGGCCGTGATCCCGCTGGTGCCGTCGCTGCCGCCGCAGATCGTGCCGACCACCAACTCGTCGAGGGCGAGCGGAGCCCGCGGTGTTGTTTCGAGTGCCTCGAGGATTTGACGGACGCGCGACTGCCCCTCGTCGATCGTCGCCCGCGTGCCGCCGCTCTCCTGGATGACGAGCAGATCGGCCGGCCGCCCCGAGCGCCGTACCACATCGAGCAGCCCCCCGCGATTGAATCCCTCGCAGCCCAGCGACACGAGCAACACACCACCGACGTTGGGGTGCGTGCAGAGGGCGGAAAGCATGCGAAACGAGTAGGCGTTGGGATAGCAGCCACCAAACCCCAGCAGATGCACCCCCGCGTCCCGGAAGGGAAACTGGATCTCGCGGGCCACATGGTGGGCGCATTCCACCAGATAGACCACGGCCACCGTGTTGCGGATACCCTTACGGCCGTCGGCCCGCAGATAGGCGTCGGTGCGAATCGTCTTCATGCAGAAGCGGCTCCGCGGAAGAGACGGTCTGTCTCGAGGGTGTAGGTGGGAAGGTAGTCGCTTTGCATATTGTGCAGATGGACATGCGCGCCGGGGGCGATCGGGTGCGTGGCCGACCCGATCGCCACACCATATTTCAGGATCTTTTCACCGGCGGCGATCGGCCGGCAGGCGATCTTGTGGCCGAGCCCGAGATCGCGGTCCAGCACCACCGTGCCGGTGGTGAGCGTCACGGGTGTGCCGGCGGGGAGTCGTCGCGTCAGCACCGCGACATTGTCGAGCGGGGAGAGTTGGATGGCGTCCATGGAAAACGTTATCGTACGCCTCATGGGCCAGATGTCGACGACCGGTTCTCCACCCCCTACCACGCTTCGGCAATCCCTCGCCTATCTCGGGCCGGGGATCATTCTCGCCAGTTCGATCGTGGGCTCGGGTGAACTGATCGCCGCCACGACCGTGGGGGCCGAGGCGGGGTTTGTGCTGCTCTGGCTGATCATTCTCGGCTGTGCCATCAAGGTGGCGGCCCAGATCGAGATCGGCCGGTCGACGCTCACCTGGGGCCGCACACCCCTCAAGGCCTTTGACGGCGTGCCGGGGCCACGGCTCGCCGGGCGGGGCTGGGTCTATTGGGGATGGGCGATCATGACGGCCCTGATCGTGGTGCAACAGGGGGGCATTCTCGCCGGCGTTTCCCAGACACTTGCCGGCGGCGTGCCGCTCACGACGGCGGGCCGCGTCTGGAACCGGGTGCACGACGAGGCGGCGGCCACGCGGATCGCCGCCGCCACGGCCAGCCGCGGGGGTGATGCCGCTGCCGCCGGGCAGCTCGGGACACGGCTGGCGGAAATCGAGCAGGAGAAGCTCGGTCTCACGCCCCCCGTCGATGGCACGCTGTGGGCGATCGTGGTGGCGGCCGTCACGTCGTGCCTGCTGGCCTACGGCCGATATGGCGTGATCGAGCGGTGTGCGATCGTGCTCGTGGGGGGCTTCACGCTCATCACGCTCGCCGCGCTTGTGATGCTGCAGTTTGATCCGGCGTGGGCGATTTCGCGAAGCGAACTGGCTAGTGGCCTCGTGCCTTCCATCCCGCCGCCGGTCGGTGGACGATCGCCGCTGGTGGCGGCCCTGGCGACGTTTGGGATCATCGGCGTGGGGGCGGCCGAGCTGATGTTCTATCCCTACTGGTGCCTCGAGAAAGGCTATGGCCGCGCGGTGGGGCCACGGGATGACTCGCCCGAATGGGCGGCGCGGGCCCGGGGATGGATGCGTGTCTTGCAGCTTGACGCCTGGGCCTCGATGGTGGTCTACACGATCGTGACCGTGGCGTTCTACCTGCTCGGCGCCGCCACGCTCGGCCGCCTGGGGCTCCTGC
>CAYZFV010000423.1:0-9546 GCA_964477765.1 uncultured Candidatus Kuenenia sp. | reverse complement strand
GGCTCGAGCGAGTTGATCGCCTCGATCTTGGGATCGAGCCGGCGGAGGAAGCGGGCGTTGGAGGAGCCGAAGAGGCCGGTGATCGACCGCTCCAGCCACGTGCCGGCGCCGCCGGCGGCGTTGGAGACCGAGTCCCAGAGACGTTCGAGGTGTTCCATTGAATGAGGCGAGGCAATTTCCAGGAAGGCGGACCGCACATCGCTCCACATCGGGCGAACGTGGGCACGACTGCCCGTGCACGGGACCGACGACTCCACGGTGTGGCCGCTGAATCCCTGACGGCGGACCTCAAAGATTGTCGCGGGGAATCCGCCCCGCGGTCAAGGCGCGCGGCTGCTCGTGACTTGGCAGCCCGCAAGGAATCGCCATAATCCCGTCGATTTAAACCCTGCGGAGACGACCTCCATGTTGAGCAGACTCATCTACTCCAGCGACGTCGCCGAGTTTTTCGAGTTTGGTGACTTGCAGGAGATTCTCGAGAAGGCACAAAAAAACAATCCTGCGTTGAGCGTCACGGGCCTGCTTGTCATGGCCTCGCGGCGGTTTTTGCAGGTGATGGAGGGGCCGGAGGAAAACGTCAACATGCTCTATCGCAAGATTTCCCGGGACCCTCGCCATGCGGGGTGCCGACTCATCGAGTTTGGTGAGATCTCCGGTCGACTCTTCGATCAGTGGGCCATGCGAGGAATTCATCCGGGCCTGATGGACGGGCGTCTCAAGTCGTTTCTCGAGCGAAAATACGGTGTTGACGAGTGGGGGACGCTCGTGATGCCCGAAAGCGGCTTCCTGGCGACCAGTTTTCTCTATGACATCGCCCACGCAGAGGCGATCGCCACAGATTTGGCGTAGCGGCCGAAAGCGGCCCTGCCGGCCGCGGTGTGACGGCCATCGCGGAGGGCGACGAACGGATTGCAACGGTCCTGCCGGATACCACGCCTCCAGGGGACTTTTCCGGGTGGGGAATTTGTACGACGTCAATCGGTGATCTATATCGAAAGAGCCCCGATGCAAGGAGCTTTCCGACCGGGACGCCTCCAACCCCTCTCACGAACCACCCATGCCTCTTTTTCGGAATCTGAAACTCCGCAACCTGATTCTCCTGTCGTTGCTCGCCGTCTCGTTGATTCCGTTGGCCGGGATCGCGGCCCTGCTGTATCGGCGCAGTGCACGGGCTTTGGAACAAGAGGCCATCGACCGCCTCGACGTGGTCAGATCGATCACGGCAAAATCGGTTGAACGCTACTTTCGATCATTGCAGGACGAACTGATCACGGCGGCGGATGCCGGCCTCGCCGGGGAAGCGTTGCAGTCGATGGTTGCCGCGATCCCGGGCCTCGCCGTGGCGGGGGCTGCCGACCGCAGCGCGATGCGTCAGGCGTTGTTGGAGTGTCACAACAGCGGTCTTGGCGAGACGCTGGAAAAAGCCGGAAAGAACGACGCACTGGTGGCAACGGCCGTGCAGTCTCTCGACGACGTGGCCGTGCGGATGCAAACGCTCTATATCGCCGATAATCCTCATCCGTTGGGGAGCAAGCAGCTTCTCGATGATGCCGATGACGGGTCGACGTACTCGGAGCTCCATGCCCGCTACCATCCGCTCTTTCGCCGCATGCTCGAGCGCTACGGTGTGTATGACATTTTTCTGATCGATGCCGACACCGGAAGGCTCGTCTACACGGTGTTCAAGGAGATCGATTTCGGTGGGTCGCTCCGGAGTGGTCCTCTGGCGGGAACCTCCTTCGCCAAGGCGTTCAGCCAAGCCGTCGCGTCCGGGCAGCGGGGTTTCGTGGCCTTTGGCGAATTTCAGGATTACCTCCCTTCTGCGCTCGCCCCCGCCAGTTTCATCGCCACCCCCGTTTTTGTTGAAGACAAGGTGATCGGGGTCTTGGCGTTCCAAATCCCGATCGACAGGCTGAGTGACATCATCTCCGAGACGTCGGGGATGGGCGATACCGGAGAAACCTATGCCGTGGGTCCTGATCGACTCTTTCGTTCCAACTCTCGGTTTGCCGAAGAGCTCGGCGTGCGGTCGACCATTCTCCAGCCCGATCTGAAGGTTGATACGAAGCCTGTCCGCGAGGCGCTCGATGCCGCCGCTGCCGCGAGCGGTCGGTGCACCAACTACCGGGAGCAGGAGGTGTTGTCATCGTGGCAGCCGATCACGGTCTTTGCAGATGAGGCGCGGCCGGAGCAGTCGGTTCGATGGGCGATTGTCTCAGACATCACGACAGCGGAAGTCCTTGCCCCCGCCCGGAGCTTGCGGAATTGGAGCCTGGCCATCTTTGTCATCACAGCCGGTGTCGTGGCGGCCATTGCGGCCTTCATCGCGCGGCGTCTGGCTCAAGGCCAGGTGGACCTTGAGAGGAAAGTCGGCAGCCTTGCAGAGGTGTTTACGGCGGCCTCGGCCGGGAATCTCACGAGCAAGGTGCTTGTTTCGGGTGATGACGATATGGGGCGCCTCGGGGAGCATGCGGGAAGGATGCTCCAAGAGCTCCGGATGCTGATTCGGCAGGTGCTCGATGCGGCCGCCCAGCAGCGGCAGGGGGCCGGCGCCATCGCGGAGAACGCCGCCTCGCTCAGCGATGGTGCGCAGACCCAGGCGGCCAGTGTCGAGGAACTCGCGGCGGCATCCGAGCAGATGATCAACACGATCCAGGATGTCGCCAGGAAGTGCAGCGAGGCGCGTGACAAAGCCCACGAAACCGCCCAGACAGCCCGGGATGGCAACGGCCGAGTCAGCAAGGCGATCGACGCGATGCAGAAGATCCGGAATGCATCGGAACGGGTCACAGGCATCGTGGATGTCATCAGTGAGATCGCCGGGCAGACCAACCTCCTCGCCCTCAATGCCGCGATCGAGGCGGCCCGGGCCGGCGAGCACGGCCTCGGTTTTGCCGTCGTCGCCGACGAAGTGCGGAAACTGGCCGAACGGGCCAGTGAAGCGGCCAAAGAGGTCACGCTTCTCATTCGGGAATCCGGCAGCCGCGTCCAGGAAGGAGTCGAGCTTTCCGAGCAGGCGGCGACATCGTTGGAGCAGATCGTCACCGACGCGATCGTGGCTTCCGAGACGATTACCGAGATCGCGTCACTCTCGGAAACTCAGGCGGCCAATGCCGCCGAACTCAAGCTCACGCTCCGTGCCATTTCGGACACGACCGAATCGGCCGCAGCCTCGGCCGAGGAACTGGCTGCGAGCAGTGAACAACTCAACAGCCAGTCCGAAGGCTTGCAGGCGCTCGTCGAGCGGTTTCAGGTGTGAGAGGGCAGGGGGTCAGGCTGCGGGCCGGCCGGTGTGGCGTCGGCTGCCGGGCGAGGGTTGCGGAGGCGGTGAGAGGCGCACGCAGGCGTGTCTCGCTACACTCTCGTTCCATCGATCATGCACTCTCCCCGCCCCGTTCTTCATCCGCGTCGCGACCTCTCCGGGCAGCTGCTCTTTCTCGGCACCGGCACGAGCGTGGGCGTGCCGGTGGTCGGCTGCGGCTGTGAGGTCTGCATGGGGGGCGATCCGCGCAACCAGCGGACCCGCACGAGCGTCGCCCTCGGTCTGCCGGGGGGCACGCTCCTGATCGACACCACGCCCGATCTGCGCGCGCAGCTGCTTCGCGAGCGGCTCGGCGGCGTCGATGCCGTACTCTACACCCACGACCATGTCGATCATGTCTATGGCCTCGACGACATCCGCCCGATCTGTTTCGCCGCCGGCAGACCGCTGCCGGTGTATTGCGAGGAGCGGGTGGAGAAGCGGATCCGCAAGGCCTTCGACTACGCCTTCGAGACCCTGCCGACCCCGGGAGGCGGCCTGCCGAAGGTGACCTTCGAGCGGATCACGGCGGCGCCGTTTGACCTGCTGGGGGCCCGCGTCGTGCCGCTGCCGCTCCGGCATGGCGCCTTCAGCGTGCTCGGCTTCCGATTCGGTGATCTGGCCTACTGCACCGACACCAACGAGATTCCCGCCGACACCTGGCCCCTCCTCGCCGGCCTCGACACGTTGATCCTCGACTGCCTGCGGCCGGAGCGGCACCCGACGCATTTTTCGGTCGACGAGGCGTTGGCGGTGGCGGCGCGGGTAGGGGCCCGCCGCACGCTCTTCGTGCACATGTCGCACGACATCGACCATGCCGCGATGTCGGCCAGGCTTCCGGCGGGCGTCGAATTCGCCTACGACGGCCTCACGGTCGCGCTGGGGCCCGGCTGACGCGACCGCGGGCCGTCCGGCGGGGCCGAGATCGACGAGAAACCGATCGGCTGCCAGCCAGGTCCAGTAGGTGCAGGCCAGCCATTCAAGCACGGCAGCGGTAGGGCCACGGGAGGGCGGCGGTGCCGACACGGGCTCCAGCAGCGACCGCGTCTCCTCGCGGCCGGCGGCGATCCCGGGTGCACGTGCCTCGGGCAGGCCGAGCATCCGCACGAGTGCCGCGGCCATCGTCGGCGACCGGGAGAGCGACTCAAGCGGGATCGCGCCGCTCACGCTCGTCGCCTGCGGGTCGGCCCCACGCGCCAGCAGCAGCGCGGCGACGCCCTCGCGGCCGCAAAGGGCCGCCATGTGGAACGGAGTGTTGCCCGCCGGGTCGGCTTCGTTCACATCCGCTCCGGCCGCGCACAGCATGTCGGCCACGTCGGTCTGCCCGGCCATCGCCGCCCACATGAGCAGGGGCCGCTGAAACGTGCGGTCGCGAGCGTTTGCCGCGGCCCCGGCTGCCAGCCCTTGCTTCACGCCATCAATGTCACCGGCCACCACCGCCGCCACCATCGGCTCCCGCCGCTCGCGGTGGATCACCGTGTCGATCAGCCATTCGCAGAGCGGGACGATCGTGACCGCGCTCACGGCCAGCGGCACGAGAATGCGAGCGACCCGCTGCCGCAGAAGGGGCCCCAGGCCACGGCGGCGGAAGACGAGCATTGTGAAGAAGCCGCTCAACAGAAAGAAGAGCGGCATGCGGAAGCCATGCACCGCCGCGAAGAGAATGGTCAAGAGGCTGCTTTGGCGGATGTCGTGCACCGGCCACACGCCTCCGAAGAAGCTCATCGCCGCGTGCAAGGCGATGCCCAGCAGCATCGCGAAGCCGCGGAGGGCGTCGAGATCGCTGCGTCGCTCGCTCGGTTCAGATCGGGGCGAAGATGGGTGGGCCACGGAGGGATGAACTGTTTTCGGTAGAGGGAGCGAAACAGTATGTTGTTCAACGCGTCCCGCTTTTGGGAAGCACAGTCATCGTCGGGCAGAAAGAGTCTTCAGTCACCATGACGCGGCGTTCCACGGAACCGGCCATCGGATCACTCGACGAGTTTCTCGAGTCTGGCGACATTGCCCTGATTCAGGAGATGCCCGATGGTGAGTGGAATGCCGTGCGGCGGCGGGCTTTTGCCCGGCTGGCCTGGCATTTTTGCACGCTCCGCAACCTGCGGGCGTATCGAGGCCGCTATCTGTACGACGTGATCGGCTTCGGCTGGGCCGGCATCTTCCGCTCGCTGCGGGTCGGATCGATTGTGACCACGTCGTATCGCAACGAGGGGCATTTTCGGGCCGGCGAACGGATCTTCGGCACCGAGGATTTTTTTGGCGCGTCGTTTCGGCTGCCGCGCACGTCGGCGGGGTGGCAGGAACTCGTGCGGCTCGTCAATCTGCGGCACCATGTGGCGGGCGTCGTCGCGCCGACGTCCACTGGCGACGTGCTGGTGATCCCCGGCTACGAGGCCGACTATGCCTACGTGGCCACCGCCTTCATCGAATGCATGCGCCGCGGCTATGCGATGGTTGGCGTGTCGCCCGAGAGCCGGCGCGGTCGGGAAATCGCCGCTGACCTCTGCACTATTCTTTACCACGTGGCCGGCTTCGTGGGCCTCCGCCGGATGCCACGAGACCTGGCGGCCCACGAGCGGTTTTGCGCCGCTTACGAGGCTTGGCTGGAGGAGCGGCCTTCTTCGCCGCGGGTCCGCCGCATGGCGCAGGAGATCGCCCGGCGGATCGTGCCGGTGACGGCCGCCATGGCCGGCATGGACTGCGCCGACCATGTCGCCCGGCATTTCGATCCCACGACCGCGGCCTACCTCTTTCCCGAGGCGAGCATCTTTGCCGAGCTCGAGCCGCGTCGTGTGGAATGGACCGCGCGGCTCGGTCGGGCCGGCGCCGGGATCGGCGACCGGGCGGCGATCCGCGCGGCGGTCTGGCAGCGGCCTGATGTGGCGGCGCTCTCGCGGGCCTACGAGCAGGCGGGCCCGCGGCAAAACGCCGATCGGCTCATCGGCGCGATTCTTCTTCACGCCCTCGACGAGCCGGGCGACCTCCCCGCAGGCTATGCCCGGCGGACGACCAAGCTGGCCGCCGGTGAGCCGTTGATCGTCGAGGGGGCGAGTGTCAGCGAGATGTATGTGGTGCTTTCGGCCACGGCGCCGCTCGTGGTGCTCAAGCGGGTGGATGGGGAGCCGGAGCCGCGGGAGGTGGCCGTGCTCGAATGCCCGACCGTGCTCGGCGAGATCGGCATGTGGCGGGGCAAGCCGGCGGTGGCGACGGTGCTCTGCCGGGAGCCGGCCACGCTCGAGGTGATCGTGATCGACCGGCAGCAGTTCGATTCGCTCAAGGAGGAGTCGGGCTTCCGCGCGGCGACGGCGGCGGAGGTGCAGCGACGGCTGGCGATCAATACGTCGCTCCTCGGGTCACTGCTGCACGACGAGGCGGAGCGAACCCGCGACCCCCGGCTGCGGTCGGTCTCGCAGCTGGTGGGCTTTCTTTCCGGCGGGTCGCATGTGGCCCTCGATGCGGTGATCGATCTCCCCGACGACGCCACGCCGGCGGAGTGCGTCGAGGCGTTGCGGGAACAGGCGGAGTCGCTGGCCCGGGGGGCGGCGCTGGCGCCCGAGCTGAAGACGTTTCTCGAGCAGGTGGTCGCCACGATCGGGTGACCGCAGGCTTTCTGATCCCTATCAAACGGTACTGGTGGCACGGCGAGGCTGGTCTTAGCCTGCCGGCAGGAGGCGTTGGTTCGCCTGAATCTGTTTCTGGAGAAGAGTCACTGCCATGCCGCAAAGCCACGCGCTCGAAACCATGAAGCCGCCGCCGACGATGGCCGCGATCGGCATGATCATCGCGCTCTTCACCGGCGTGATCGGCGCCGTGCCGGCCAGCGGCACTGAGCCGGATGCGGCCGCCGAAGAAAGCGTCTGCCAGCTGGCGCTCGCCCGCTATCGGGAGGCCGTCATCAGGAAGATCGAAAACCCGACCGATCCTTCCCGGCGGCATCCCGCCCACGACCTCTACGACGCCCTCGCCGGCTGGCTTGTCGCCGAACAGACCGGAGAGGCGACGCTGCGCGACTTTGCCGTGGCCGGCTTCGATGCCTTCCTCGATCGGGAAGGGGGCAAGGAGGATCGCGACTTTCACATCGCCCGGCCATTTGGGCTGCTCGCCCTCGAACTGCACGAGGCCGGCCTGCTGACCGGCCCGCGGCGGGAGCGGGCCGCCGCCCGGGCCGTGCCCCTCGTCACCTGGTATCTGGGACGGTATCCGCTCGACCAACGGTACTTCGACTGCAACATCGCGCTGGCCCAGATGGTTGCGGCCAGTTCGTTGGCGAGGGTGTTTGCCGACGATCCTGCGATGCCGGTGGCCGCCGTGCGGGAGAAGGTGACGGAGTTGGGCGAGGTCACCCTCGCGACGGGCGATCTCGACGAAAACGCTTCGCTCTACTCCAGCCTCGGCATCTGCTTTTTCCTGGAGCTGGCGTCGCTCGAGGGCTGGCTCGACCGCATCGCGGCATCCGACAACTTCCGGCAGATGTTTTGTCGGATGCGCGACATCGTCTCGCCGGCCCGCTCGATTCCGGAATATGGCGACAGCTACTTCAAGGCCTTTGCCTCGCAGCTCGACTTCGTGCTGCTGCTGGAGATGGCCACGCGGCTCTACGACGACGGCTCGTTTCGCGACGTCGGCCGCCAGCTGCTGCCGCAGGCCGGCGCGACGATCGTGCCCGACGATCTCTGCCGCGGCTTCATGCTCTTGAAGCTCGAGCCGTTCACGCCGTCGTCAGCGTCGCCGCTCCCGCTTTCAGAGGTGCAGCACCGCCGGGTGCCGGGCGATCCGCCCACGACCGTGCCCGACAAGCTGATCCTCAAGACGGGCCTCGATGCCGACGCCACCAAGGTGATGGTCGATCTCTATGCCGGTGGCAGCCATGTGCATCCTTATAAGTGTGGAGCGGTCGGCTACTACGAGGTGGCGGGGGTGCCGCTGTTTCACAACCTGGGCCGCCGCGGCACCAGCTCGGCGCCGTGCGGCAATTTGTTTTGGGCGCTGGAAGACGCCGCGGCCTTTCCCGGCCATCCGCGGGCCGGCGCCTGGAACACGATGAACGTGCCGGTCGAGCACCTCTTTCCGGGCACCACGGTCGGCACCTGGAACGTTTCCGACGTGCTTGATTTTCGCACCTTTCCCATGCCCGACACCGAGACGTTGCGCTTCGACAATCTCCGGCTGACCGGGCCGGCGGGAACGCTGCTGCTCGACGGATTCGAGTCGCCGGAGAGCTGGGCCGACAACGCCAAGAACGTGCCCGACGTCGGCCTCGCGACCAGTGCCATGCATACGCAGGGCACCGCTTCCCAGGAGGTCAACCCGCATGCCTTCGGGCACCAGGTGGCCACGCGGATGTTTGAACAGACCGACACCCATCGACGGGAGGTCTCCGCCGCCGACTTCGACCGTGTGCAGTTTGACTTTTTCTTCACCGGACGAGCCCCCCACGTCAATCTCCGGAGGCTGTTCGACCAGTGGGTCGATCTGGGCGACCACGTGTTGCCCTGCCGGCTGACGGCGGCGCAGGCCACGCAGGCGGGCCGCGATGCCTGGGGCGAGATCGAGTTTGCCGACTATCTGCGGCCGGGGAATCGGCTCGTGCGGCGGCTGGCCGTCACGGCCGAGGGGGGGCTCGTGATTGCCGACACATTCTTTCCAGCCGAGTCTTCCCGTGGCTGGTCTGCCGGCCAGCTCTGGCAACTCTACGAACTCGAGGCCCGCGGAGAAGACTGGTTTGTGGCGAAGTCCGACGGCCCCTACACGCTGCACGATGGCACCCGGGCCGAGCGGCGGATGCTCGTGAAACATCTCGGCGGGCCCGGGGTGTCGATCGACAGTGTGGAGGTGGAGCCGACCACGATGCATGCCCAGCGGGCCGATGGCACGCGGCGAAACAGATTTGTGACCACCTTTTCCCGCCGCGCGGTTAGCGACCGCCCGGTCACCGCGGTGCTGGCTGTGATGCCGCTGGAGATGGGAGAGGATGCCGCGGCCGTGGCGGCGGAGATCCGACTTGCGGCACCGGCGGCAGGCGAGGAAACACCGGTCGCTCGAGCGGTGCTGCCCACCGTCGGCACGAGCGTGATCGACATCACGACGACGGGCACGACCATCACACGGCCATGATGTGCCGGGATCAGATCGGGATCATGTCGGGAAAATGGTCCATCGGGGATTTTTGTGGGTAGCCCCGTAGGCGAGAATGCTGCCTTCCCCCGGAGGCAAGGCCGATGTTCGACACGGATCTCTATCAGCAGGTT
>CAYZFV010000422.1:0-14567 GCA_964477765.1 uncultured Candidatus Kuenenia sp. | reverse complement strand
GCCGCAATCTAATTACACGGCTGCGGGGCAAGCCAAGGTTGCCCCGCAGCCGATACGCAATTGTTTCCCAGGAAGCCGCAGGGCGCAAGCCCGCGGGATGGCGCATCAGCCGGCGCTGCAAGCCACCAGGCTCGCGCCCGGTGCTTTCTGGGGTAGGGCGCAAACGTCCCCAGGAAGCCGCAGGGCGCAAGCCCGCGGGATGCGACGGCGAGAAAGCGAGCGCGGATGAAGCGGCCGGGATCTTCAGCCCGAGCGATTCATTCATGGTCCGACGCTGAACCCCTCGCGGCTGGCGGCCTCCCGCAGCCTGTCGTCGAATGCCAGAAAACCCACCCGGGCGTTCCTCCCCCCGGTCATGATGGTCGCGGCCGCCAGTTGCATTGCGTCGGCGGCGCGCAGGGGGTGTACGCGCAGGAGACGGCAGGCGGTCTCACGCACGGATTCGGCCGGCAGGATCTCGTTCCATCCGGAAGCGAGGGCCCGCAGAACCTCGATTGCTCGTGACGCCTGCGGTGAGGTGAGAGACGCGGCCCGTTCCAGCCGTGCGATCGCCGACGTGCATTCGATCCGCGTGCCCCACCACGTCACGATTCCCGAGTCATCTGCCAGGGCGGCGCGGGAGTCCTTCGTACGCGACTCCTGCACCAGCAATGGAACGATGGCCGACGTATCCCAATACCGCATCGAGCCTTACTCCTCCCGGTCGGCACGCAGGGCATCGACGATGCTGACAGGCCGCGCGGGCTGAACCGGCTTCGGCAGGCTTTTCATCGAGAGCGGCTTTCCGGCGGGCGCCACGAGACCGTCGCGGATGAGACTGATCAACCAGGGCGCGTCGGCCCCGGAGGTGTCGCTCGGCCCGATCGGCTGGAGCCGCGCGACGGGCCGATTGCGGTCGCAGATGAGCACGGTCTCGCCACGTCGGACCCGGTCGATCAAAGCACTCAGATTATTCTTCGCGTCGCTGATACTGGTGCGTTGCATGGCAAACTCCCGGAGCGCACGAAACACATCCACAAATGTTCACAACATTGTAGCCAGAACCTTCTGTCCATTCAATACTTTCCTGGGCAGGCTGCATCACTCCTTCGGGATCGTTCAAGCCTGTGGCTCGCTGTCGGGGTGCAAGCGTTTCTCAACAAACCGCCAGACGTCAGCCTTTTCCAGAAAGCCGCAGGGCGCGAGCCCGCGGGATGGCCTGCTCGGGCACGAGTTTTCCCCGAAAGCAGCGGGCTCATGCCGAGTGGCCGAATCGGGCGAATGCCTCGATGCCCATCACGTCGACGCCTGGAGCGAGGGAGGCTTGCGCGGTCCCGGGGCAGATGACGAGGAGTGAGTCGAGCCGCAGGTCATCCATCGCGACCCGCATCGAGCGGGTGAACTGGGGCCGTTCCGCATATTTGAACTCGTAGCCGAGCCGGCGACCTTCGTGGAACACAAGCAGGTCAAGCTCAGCGCCTCCCTGCGTGGCCCAGAAGTAGGCCTGCGTGGGGCGTGTCTGCCGCAGCACCTGCTCGAGCGCGAAGCCTTCCCATGAACTGCCGACCTTGGGATGAGAATGGAGTTGGGTTTCGGTCTCGAGCGCCATCAGATGATGGAGAAGCCCTGAGTCGCGCAGGTAGATCTTGGGCGACTTCACCTGCCGTTTGCCGATGTTTTCGAACCATGGCTGGAGCTGCCGCACCATGAAGGTTTGGCTGAGTTCATCGAGGTAGGTCCGGACGGTCTTGTCGGAAAGCCCCATCGCACGGCCGAGTTCCGCCGCGTTCCAGAGTTGACCGTGCGCATGGGCGAGCATCGTCCAAAAGCGGCGCATGGCCGCGGCACCCACCCGGATGCCAAATTGTGGCAGGTCGCGTTCGAGAAAGGTTCGCACGAATCCTTCCCGCCAGGCGACGCTCGCGGCGTCCGACTCGGCGAGATACGACCTCGGGAAGCCGCCGCGAATCCATAGTCGCTCGTGGGTGCCGGGGCCGGTTTCGGTGAGATCGAAACCATGGAGATCGACATACTCGATCCGGCCGGCCAGCGACTCCGCGGAGTGCTTCATCAGTTCGGGGGCGGCGCTGCCGAGGATCAGGAATCGTGCCGAAGCATCAGCGCGATCGGCCAGCACTCGCAGCACCGGGAAGAGATCCGGCCGCGTCTGAATCTCGTCGAGCACCACGAGGCCCGTGAGGCGGCCGAGAGCAAGTTCCGGGTTTTGCAGTCGCAGCTGGTCTCGCGGGGATTCCAGGTCGAAGTAGTGGCTGGGAACGGCTTCGGCGATGGTGCGGGCGAGCGTTGATTTACCCGACTGACGCGGTCCCATCAGCCCGCAGATCGGCGACCTGCCGAGGGCCGTTTCAACGGCAATTTTGTAAAAGCCCCGCGAAATCATACTTGCATTATCGGAGCGTTGCTCCGGAAATGCAAGCGTCGAATTCTTGCGCGCATGCCACTGGATAGAGCACCGGCCGGCGTTGCTGCAGGCCACCGGGCTCGCGCCCGGTGCTTCCTGGAGGAGCGCAAGCGTCCCGTGAAAGCCGCAGGGCGAAAGTCCTCGGATGCTCACTCGAGTCGTCGCTGCCCTATTTCCCTGAGGATGTGAGTGGAAAGTCGATCTTCGTATTTTTGTTTTCGATGGGGTCGGCAGTGAGCGGAGTTGCCGTCACGTCTGCGTATTGGGCTGGTAGCCGCTCTTCAACAACTTGGCTACCGCCATCGACGAGGTCGTTCTTGTCTTCGACGTATCCGGTGACTTCCCGTTTACTGATCACAACCCGTTGCGGGGTAGGTGACACGGTTGCGCGGAAGCGACCAGAGCCATCAGTCGTTGTGCCGGCCGGCTGGCCCTTTCCGTTGGCCGGATAAAACTGGATGCTCGCCTGAGAGATCGGTTGGCCGTCGAGAGTCACGACACCGGTGACGGTTGTTGCCGGATTGCCACAACCTACAGCTGCGAGGACGGCAACGAGGGGCGACAGTTTGAGCGCAGGGATGCGAAGGCTTCGCCACCCATGGGATGTGGTGTGTGCGTCTCGGGTGATTGAAAGCATCAGAAATCTCCTGGGATATCGCCCTCGGCCATCGTGCTGAGTGCCTGCCACGTGCCAAGGTCGGTCGTGTCATTGATAAACCTGACGCTACCGTCGCACATCGCGACCACGACACCGCCACTGTGTCGGCTGCGAGCTGCCAAAGAGGTGTTGACTCTGGTCGAGGTCAGACACGGGAGATAAGGGACACAATTTTCGATGTCATCGGCAACGCCCGAGTTGGGTGTGGTACGGGTCATGAATCCCGGAGCACCGACGTCATTAAACCGCCTCGAGCGAGTATCGACGTCCGTGTCCTGCGGCGCGACCACGACTTCGGACATGAGCAGCGTCTTCGACGTGCCGTCGGTGATGTCTGCCACACGCGTGTGATATGGAACATTGTTATTCCAGGTCGTTCCGACGAGCCACCCGAACGGTGCTTTTCGGCCGGCATTTCCAAATGTCGTCGTCCCCCAATTCACGAGGTAGTTTGGTGCGCACAGTGTGTCCACTTTTGCATTCGGTCGGTCGCTTGGGCAGTAATACAAAGGTAGAGGAGTCGAGCACAGGGCCTTGTTGGGTGACGTATTGAACAAGCGTCCGAAACTATATTGGCTATACAGATCGAGCGCTTCCAAATACGGCCAGAGTGAGATCACAAAGGTTCTGCGAGACGGACTCGCAGTAACAGTTGCGACTTCTGATCCCGCCGGATAATTCCGGTTTGTGCCATACGGAAAATGCTTTAAGGCGTCATGGTGCGAATGCATCGCGAGGCCCCACTGCTTGAGGTTGTTGGTGCACGACACGCGACGGCCGGCCTCACGGGCGGCTTGGATGGCCGGGAGCAGCAGGCCGATGAGCGTGCCGATGATGGCGATCACCACCAAGAGCTCCACAAGTGTGAACCCGCTGCGACACGGTTTGCTGGTGTGACGGGACATGAGACACCTCCATTGAAGAGACAAGAAAAACGATCAAGGAATTAACGAGTTAGACGGTTCGCTTGCAGGGAAAAGTCGCGGAAGAACGCCACGGTGTTGGGGAAGACCGAGATCGCCACGTGCGTGAGCGGCTGCGGCGGTGGGGCAAGGTCGCATTCGCCGACGAGTTCTTCGCCAGCCAGGAAATACGCCTTCCACCGCGGGCGGGTCGTGTCGAGGACGATCGTGCGGATCTGCTCACCTGTCAGCCGGTCATCGCCGGGTAGGGCACCCGCCGTCTGCGGGCCGGCATAGGCGGCATTGGGCTGGGCCTTCGTCTCATGCCGCTGGAGCATCCAGGCGTGGTCGAGGGTCGCCAGCCGCGTGTTGGCGGATGCGGAAAACCCGATCGCTCCCCAGCCGATGCCCCCTTCGACGACGTGGATCGTCACTGACAGCCGATAGAGATGGCCGGGCTCGGGCACAAAGGGGAGGAATGCGGCACCCGTCGCCGAGACTTTCAGCGACTTTGAGGCGGCGTCGAACTGCCAGCCGTCTTTGGGAGCAATCCAGGCAGCGTCACCTCCGCCGCGGGAGGCCGGCAGCGATTCGGCAAGCCGGCCGTCGCCGGCAAGCGAGTCGCGATACATTGTCTCGGCCGTGGCGGCATCCCAGCGGAAAGGGAGTGGCGGGCGAGGCGTGGTCACTCGCCGGGGCACCGTCATCGCAAACCGTTTTGGAGCGGGAGCGTCGATCTTCGACACGGCTCCCGCCGGATCGACTTCGCCGGCATTCCCAGCCGCCAACGGCAAGGGGGCGACGGCGCCGAGCGTGGCAACCGCGGCCAACTCGACGAGCCCCGCGAAGACCCGCACTTCGGTCTTGCCGGCAGCGTCCACTTCGACGCCGAACTGCGTGCCACGGTCGGTGATCACGGCCGTGGGCGTGCGGATCGCAAACGGGCCGGTCGGGTTTACGAGCGTGGCCACGAGCCGGCCGCGGGTGAGTGTGCCGGATGCTCCGTCGGCCACGTCAAACCGGGCCGGGCCTTCGAGCACGATGGTCGCCCCGCAGGCAAAGGCGATTTCGACGAGGCCGCGGGCAAGAGCCAGCGTGTTGCCGTTTTGCAGCCCGTCGGCTTCGTGGTGAACTTGTGCATCCGGCTGCCAGGCCACGTTGCTCACCGCCACGATCTGGGCAATCGCCCCTGCAGGAATCGCCGGCCGCAATGCCGCCTGCCGTTGCTCGACCACGAGCACCACCGCGGCCAGGGCGGCGATCGCCAGCGGAGCCACGACGTACTTCGCGAGCCTCCGCACCACGGGCGACGAGGCCCAGCCCGGGCGGTTGGCCGCCTGGCTTGGCTCCGCAGCCGGCGGGGCTGTCGGCCGGGTTTCGGCTCCGCGGACGTTGAAATACCGCTCGACGGCGATCTCGCTCAGCGTCTGCTCGACGAGTGTGAGCCCGCGGAGCGCGCGGCGGGCGGGGGCACTCGATTGCAGGAGCGCTTCCAGCCGCGGAAAGGCTTCCGCGGTGATGCGATCGCCGACGAAGTCGGCAAGGAGGTCGAGGTCGGCTTGCGTCATGTGCCGTGCGCCTCCTTCGCCAACGTGAGTTCGACGCATCGCCAGAGTTCCTGGCGGATTCGGGATAGGAGTTGGTAGACGGCGCCTTCGCTTCGCTTGAGCTGCTTGGCGAGATCTTTCTGCGACGCGTTGGGCATGTAGGCGGCGATAACCAGCTGCCGGCGCTCCTCGGGCAGCTTGTCGAAGCAGGCGTCGAGGGCGGCGAGCCGCCGATCGTGCAGCGGCATCTCGGCGGCCGCTTCCTCGGCGAGGGCCGCGATGATCGACTCATCAAGCACGAGCCGGTCGCGGGCGTGGGCCCGGCGGTATTTCAGGATCTCGTAGCGGGCGATCAGGCAGGCCCAGGCCCCAAACCGGCTGCGGTCGTCGAGATCGGCAAACTTCCGCTAGGCGACGAGGCTCACCTCCTGCATCACCTCGTCGGCGTCCTGCCGCCGCGGCAGGCACGACCGCACAAACGCCCGCAGCTGGGCCTCGTGCGTCGTAAAGAGCCGCAGAAAGGCGTCGTGAAGTTCGTCGTGCATGAGCCGAGCCGTGCCAGAAGAGAACTGGAAGAGCCCCCGAGGACGGATCTTCCCACGGGATCACTCCCGGTGGGGCGAAAAACTTACGCGCGTTCCCGCGGGCTCGCGCCTCGCGGCTATTTGGGGAGTATCCCACCGGCTGCCGCCATGCGGTTTTTTGGGGGGGGCGGGCACACCCTGGTGCCGCTCTCTGGTAACGCGACGTGGTAGAGCAGCACAGCCGCCCCACTGAAGGGGCTTGTGGCCTACCGAGCGTTCTCAGTAGTGGTAGCGGAGTTGGGCGATCAGGAGCGAATCCTCGCTCACGCGGTACACGATCCGATGCTCACTGTCGATTCGCCGCGACCAGTAGCCTTTCAGGGCGTGCTTGAGCGGCTCAGGCTTACCGATGCCGGAAAATGGCTGTCTCATGATCTCATTGATCAAAGCGTTGATGCGGCGGATGCGCTGCCGATCGGTCGCCTGCCAGTGCAGATAGTCCTGCCACGCCTGCTCAGCAAAAATGAGCTTCATTCGGCAAGTTGTCGTTCGGTGCCCTGTCCCTTCTCGAGGTCGGCGATGGCCGAGACGAGCCGGCGGGCATTCTCCGGACTCCGCATGAGATACGCCGTCTCCTCCATCGATTCGTAATCGTCGAGCGATAGAAGGACGACCGACTGGCGGCCCTGACGAGTGATGACGAGCGGCTCATGGTTGTCGCACACCCGATCCATCACCCTGGCGAGTTCCGCCCGAGCCGTTGTGTAGCTGACGCTGTCCATGGGGACGCTCCGATCTGAAGGGTCAAAAAACCGCAAAAATAGCGACGACAGTTGGTAATGTACAGAAAGGCGAACACGTGGTCAAGCGTTCAATAAATGTGGATCTCTGGCCGTGCTGGTGCGGGGGGCAGCCCGCGGGCTCGCGCCTCGCGGCTTTCTGAGCGCTCCACCAGGAAGCACCTGGCGCGAGCCTGGTGGCTGCAGCGGCGTTGGCTGGAGCGTTACCCCGCCGGATTGTTTTGCCGATGCATTCGAAGTTGCATAAACTCTCGATAGCAGCTTCCGCCGCCGATATGGAGCCATTCCGCACGAACCTTCAGGTTCTATTTCCATGAAGTTTCTCATCACACTCACGCTCGACGAAGACCGCATGTGGGTCGCGGAGTGCCCGAGTATTCCGGGCTGCATTTCTCAAGGTGAATCTCGTGACGAAGCTATCGAGAATGTCCGCGAAGCGATTGCGGTCTGTCTCGAGGTGAGGGCAGAGCGGGGTATGCCGCTCACGGTCGAGACGCAGCAGGTCGAGGTCACGATCTGATGGCCCGACTCCCTGTCCTGAGTGGAGTTGCGGCTGTCAAAATCTTCGAGAGGGCTGGCTGGTCGGTTGATCGCCAGCGGGGTAGTCATATGGTCCTCGTGAAAGAGGGGCATATCGCAACGCTCTCCGTTCCCGACCACAAAGAACTGGCAAAGGGAACGCTTCGAAGCTTGATTCGTGCTGCGGGTATGACGATCGACGCTTTTGAGTCGCTCGCCAAGGATTGAACCAGGTGGCGACGGGCGGCGGGGCAGCCCGCGGGCTCGCGCCTCGCGGCTTGTTGGGATCGGAATCAAAAAGCACCGGGCGCGAGCCCGGTGGCTGCGGTGGCGGTGGCTGCGCTCTCCCGCGGACTTGCGCCCGGCGGCTTGCTGGGAATCACCCGGGGGCCGTGGCCGCTACGGGTGGCAGGATTCGACCGAGAAATTGCGGAACTCGGCGGTGGTGTTTTCAAAGACCGAGACTGCGACGTGGGTGATCTTTTTCGGGGTGGCGTCGAACTCGCCTTGGCCGAGTAGATCGTCGCCGGCAAAGAAGAGGGCCCGCCAGCGGGGTTTGGTTGTGTCGAACACGATCGTGCGGGTCTGCTCTCCGGTGCGCGTGTCGCCGCGGCCCACCGAGCCCGCCTGCCCCGGGCCGAGATAGGCGGCGTTGGGCACCTTCTTCGTGGAGTCGTGAAGGCGAAGCGTGGTCGTGTGTCGCTGGAGCATCCACGCATAATCGAGGCCGGCGATGGTTGGGTTGGCTTGTTCGGTCAGGCCGACCGCAGCCCAGCTGCCGTCGCTCACATGCATCGTGATGCCGATCCGATAGACGTGGCCCGGCTCAGGCTCAAACGGGAGGAAGGCCGCGCCGGCGGCGGTCACCCGCAAAACATTGCGGGCGGAGTCGAGTTGCCAGCCGCTGTCGGGGGCGAGCCAGGCCGCCTCACCCGTGCCGCCGCGGCTTGATGGTGTTGTGCCTGCCAGTGGCCCCGAACCAATGAATGGGTCGGCATGAAGGGTGCCCGCGTTCGCGTCGTTCCACCGGTAGTCGCGCGGCTTGGGCGGCCGGGGGGCCGGCTTCGGCACGGAGAGCACGAATTTCTTCGGGGTGGGCGCGTCGACGAGGGTGATGCGGCCGGCACCGTCCACCTCGGCGGCGTTGCCAGCGGCAAGCCGCGTGGGGGCTGCCGCTCCCCCCGACGCCACGGCAGCCAATTCGACGAGCCCCTCGAACACCCGCACGTCGGTTCGGCCCACGGCATCGACCTCGACACCAAACTGGGTGCCGAGGTCGGTGATCACGGCCGACGGCGTGTGGACGGCGAAGCCCTTCCTCGAGCCGCCAAGCGTGGCCGTGATTCGGCCACGGGTGAGCCGTCCGTCGGTGGCGGCTTGCACCTCAAACGAAACCGGCCCTTCAAGCACCACCGCCGTGCCGTCTTCATAGGAGATTTCGACAAGGCCGCTGGCGAGGCTGAGCACATCGCCCGCGGCGACGCTGTCGTTGACTGCATATTCCGCCGCGTCGGCCTGCCATGCCGCGCCGTCGATCGCAACGACGCGAGCGAGCCTGCCGGCGGGCTGCGGCCACCAGCCCTGATCGATTGCCTGAATGACAGCCAGCACGGCGATCACGATGCACGCCGCGAGCGTCGTTCCGGCGATGACTCGCCACCGCGGAGCCCGGGCGGAGGGCGGCTCGGGTAGGCCGCCGTTCTCTGGGGCGCGGTGCGGAGGCCGCACCGGCTTTGGGCGGCGCCGCGGCACGATCTGCCGCGGAGCCTTGCGCCACCGCCAGGCGAGTTCGGCATGCACCCGGAGCGTGGCGACGTATTCCTTCCGGGCCATTGGATTGGCAATGAGCCGCTCGAGCTGATCACGGTCGGCATGCGTGGCCGTGCCATCGCACATCGCGGCGGTGAGGCGGGCTAGATCGTTGCTCGGCCCTGGGCCGCCATGGGGCTGCGAGGTCGGGTTTGACGAGTCCGTCATGATCCCTCCCAGGCGGCAAGCGTTTTCTCCACACACCGCACGACCGCCTGGCGGATCCGCTGGAGCCGCATCGTGAGCGCCGCCGCCGAGATCGTCATCGATGCGGCGATCTCCTTGATCGGCCGGGTGCCTTCGTAGCAGCGGCGGAGCAGGTCGCGGTGGTCGGGCTGAAGTTTGCCGAGGCAGATATCGAGGGCGAGGCTCCGGTCATCGGGCCGAGGGTCGGCGATCGCCGTGTCGGCCACGAGCGCAACCATTTCCTCGGAGAGATGCACACGGCGGGAGTCGCGGCGCAGGTGCTTATAGGCCTCGTGCTTGGCAAAGCCGCAGGCCCACGGGAAAAAGTCGCGGGCCGGGTCGTAGAGATCACGCTTCTTCCAGAGGGCGAGGCAGGTCTGTTGGTAGACGTCCTCGATGTCGGCCGCGTGGGGCAGGAGCGTGGCGATGAAGGCATACACCTGCCGCTGATGTGCGACGAGGGCGGCCACAAAGTCCTCGGCAGGCTGGTCGTTCACGTCGTCGCCGAGGTTGGTGAGCGGATCAGCCATGCGGCTCACTTGCTCGAGAGTTCGAATACGAACTCGTTGGGGCCGGCCTCCGTCACCTCCGCCGTGAGGCCGGAGGTTTTCGTCGAGCGGTATTTCTTGGGCAGGAAAGAGGTCTCGACGGGTGGCGGGGCGACATCGGCCTCTGTGACAAAAGCCGGTTGCTCCCAGACGGTTTTTTCAACCGTGACTTGGTGCGCACCTGCCACTGCACCGTCTCCATCCCGAAACGTCTGCAGCGAGAATCGCCCCCGGGCATTCGTGTATCCAAAGGCGGAATATTCGACTCCTTTCACGGGTGAGATTAAGTGGAATACGACCTTGGCCCGTTCGACGGACACTCCATCCAATTTAACCTGCCCGGCCACACGGTTGGTCTTCGGTCGCGCCCGAGTCCACTTGTCTTCTCGTGGACGCGAGCACCCTCCTGCAAGGAGGCCCACCATAACAAGAATACTTACTACTCGTAGCACGGCAGTTTTCTTCATATTCAGTCAAGGGATCCGAGGTCGCCACCGGACCGGCTGCCGAGCGCGCCCCACACGCCGCATGGAGAAACGTCGTTTTCAGCCGGATTGCACGATGTCGCAGTGTCGCAGGAGCGATTGTCGATGGTGTCGTTGATGAAGCGTGTAGCCCCGTCGGCGAACATGACATGGACGCCTCCGGGATGACGGCTCGTGGGTGGCAGGACACCTCCATTCGTTTCCGACATGCATACCGGTGAGTTTGGCCGCAGGATCGTGTTGAAGCTCACCTTGCCAGCACGGCCGAAAAAGGCCGTCGCACCGCGGGACCGCCACGCTGTATTCAGGGTCGTGGAGTACTTACCTGCAGAAAAACTCTGTCGACATAGCGATGGGTTGGTCCAGTTCGCATTCGATGTTGCCCATGCGTTATTGGCCGCAGTCCAGTCACTCGGGGATGCCAATTGCTGATCCACCTCGGATCGAAGGCCCTCCGCCATCATGACCGTCTTCGATAGCCCGTCGGTAATTTCGGTGAACTTAATTTGACTTCTGAGGCCAAAGAGCCCGCGCACCATGCCCTTCGTACTGCATCGCGGCAGTTGCGGACACGCCGAGGTGTCGAAGTGCAGGTTGCTCGTTTGATCTCCCACTGAGAAGAGATAGTTTGTCTGCGTATCAGAGGCGTTGTTGGGTGTGCTGCCGCGCAGCCGCCGCTGGCCACCATCGGAGGGGCAGGTCAGTGCATTGGGCTGACTCCCCCAGTGGGCTCCTGAGTTTACCCATGGCTGCGGAGTGGTGTCAGAGAGTATCTGATCGAAGAGTGCTTGCTCCTCGAGATATGGCAGCATGATCACGAACCCACTCCACGATCCTGGCGAAGGGTTGGTATTTGGTTCCCAATCCCCACTGCTGATTTGTGAACTCGTTGGTCCACCACGGCCGTAGGGGAGCTTTTTGTTGGCGGACTCGTAAGTATGAAGGCCAAGCCCCAATTGCTTGAGGTTGTTGGAGCAACTGCTTCGCCGGGCCGATTCCCGGGCCGCCTGCACGGCCGGCAGGAGCAAGCCGATGAGCGTGCCGATGATGGCGATCACCACGAGGAGCTCGACGAGCGTGAACGCCCGAACATGTTTTGGAAGATTCATAATCCCTCCCTCGCGACGGCCGAATGGCCAGATGAAGACAAGCCTGACGAAATTATCCCCGCCACCCCGCCGAATCTAACGCGGGGAATTTTTCCATGCCGGGAATATCCAGAAACCGCAGGGTTTCTCGCATTCAGGGCGGCCGGCGGGAGGTGACGGAGTTACGGGCCAGTATGATGAGCGAAGGCCTGTCGCGCGGCATCGCGAATTGTGACAGGCTGAAGCCTGTCCTCCTTTTTGCGGGTGCCAGCATGACTACGTCCGAGTTGCGGAAGGAAATCAAGAAAATCATCGATCACCTTCCTGCGGAAAGGCTTGCCTCGCTGGCCGACTACGTCCATTTTCTGGAGCGACCCTCGCTGACTGAGCGGCTCAAAGAATCCGAAAAAGCAATCGCTGCAGGGGGCGGAACCCCCTGGCGTCGAGTGCGAGCCGATGTTTGAAGTCATCCTCGCGCCTAGTGACGGCATCAAGAAACAAGTGGTCGTGCTTGCAGTAGGCCACCGACGGGAAGTTTACGAGTAGCCGAGGCGACCGAGGGCCTTTGCTTACGCGGTGACGTCAGAGAACGTGCTGGTGCTGTCGACACGGTGGCTGAGAGGCCGTCTTTGTTGTTGAGCCGGAGATCATTCTCGGAAAATCGGAAGCCCTCGACATCCGTCAACTCTCGAAAGCGGAGGCATTGATCAATGAGCGCCGCGAACTCATCAGGGAAAAATGGGCCGAGCACTTTGGTGGATCCGGCCGTGAAGGCCTGGCGTGAACGGGGTTTCATCCACGTTCGCCTGGCCAGCGGGCATGAGGTGCGATTCCCGATTGCGGGTAATCCCCAGCTGGAGCACGCCGCTCCGGCCGATCTCGATCGGATCGAACTATCCCCGTTTGGAATGCATTGGCCCACGCTTGATGAAGACCTGTCAATCGCGGGCATTCTCGAAGGACGGTACGGCCAACGCTGACATCTTCGCGCGGCCTCAGGGCTGGTTTCGATTTCCCGGGCCGTCGAGCAATGCCTCTGGCTCGATCCCGGCTTGCTTGAGAATGGCGAGCCGCCCCATCAGGTCGCGACGATCAGCGGGTAGTCAAAGCGTTCCCCGACCTCGGGAAGAATGCCGCACGGCATGTCGGTCGCTCTCGACTCGATGAGCTTCTTCGCTACATCGCGAGCAATTTCAATCGTCTCCTGGATCGTCCTGCCCTGTGCGACGAGTCCTTGCAGATCGTCGCTCGTGGCCAGATAGACCCCTTCCGGAAGCTTCTCGATGTGAAGATTGATGATGCTTTCCATAAGCGAAGTATAGCTCGGTGCCCGTCTCCCGCCTACGACATGGAGAGGTCCATCACGCGACGAGGTCGGAGATCGTGCCGGTGCTGTCGCCGTGGCGGTCGACGTCGACGCCTGAGCCTTTGAGCAGCGTGAGCCATGCGTTGCACAGCGGCGTGTTTTTCGGCACGACGAGATTGTGGCCCAGCTTCACGCCCGCACCGCGGCCGGCGATGACCGTCGGGCAGTTGGTGAGTTCGTGGCCGGTGCGGATGTTGCTGCCAAAGACCACCGTCGTGTGATCGAAGAGCGTCGAACCGGCTGGCTCCGCTGCGGCCTTGAGCCGATCGAGGAAGCCGGCGAAGAGCGTGCTCTGGGCGAGGTCGCGCCGCTGGGAGGCATCGAGCTTCTCATTCTTACTGCCGTGGTAGTGGCTCATGTCGTGCGGATGCACCTTGATGTCGAGACTCGTCAGCAGCGAGGCCACCGGCTGGCGGTAGGTGATCACCCGCGTGCTGTCGGTCTGGAGCGCGGCCACGATGATGTCGTACATGAGGGCGATCTCGTCGCGGCCCGACACCGGCTGCTTGGGCTCGGTGAGCGTCGCCTTCGGCTGCGGCACCCCGATCCACTGCTCGTCTTTGGCGAGCCGCGTCTCGATGTCGCGGATGCCCGCGAAGTATTCGTCGAGCTTCTGCTGGTCGGTGGTGCTCAGGCCCTTCTGGAGATGCTGGGCGTTGTCGAGCACGGCGTCGAGCACGCTCCGCTTCTCGGCGAGCATGGCCCGCTGCTTCTCGATCGGCGTGTTGTCGGCCGAGAAGAGCCGGTGGTAGGCGGCGAGCGGGCCGTTTTGGCCCCCTACCGGCTTGCCACGCACATCCCACGCCATCGACAGGCCGGGGCCGTGGCCCGAGTCGCCCTCCTTCTCACTGTAGTTGAACTGCAGCGAGGCAAACCGCGTGTGGAGGCCGAGCTGGCTGGCCGCGATCTGGTCGGCGGAGACGCTGTTGTGGAAGTTTTGCCCGGGCTGGGCGTAGCGATTGGCCCCGGTGAGCCACATCGTGCTGCCCCAGTGGCCTTCGTTGGAGTATTTGTTCCAAAGTCCCTGCACGATCGTGAAGTCGGCCTTGTGGCCGGCCAGCGGGGCGAGGCCCGGCGGGAGAGCGTAGTCGGGGCCGGGCGTCTTGATGTCGGGATACCAGAAGTCATCGGTGACGCCCCAGCCGAACCCAAGGAAGACCAGCCGCTTGGCCGGTGGCGCCGCCTCGGCCGTGGCCGCGGCGGCGAACCGCCGAAACCCGAGCGACGGCAGAAACGGCAGTGCGACCACGCCGGCGGCCGAACTGAGCACGTGGCGACGATTGGGGAGATGGCTCATGGTGAGGGCCTCATTTCATGTGGAAGGCATCGCTGGCCACGAGGGCCTGGATCAGTTCACGGATCGGAAAGTTCTTTGATTTGGCCTGATCGACCATGGCGTCGAGCAGCGGTTCGTCGCTGAAGCCACAGGGGCGGCCGAGGGCGTATTCGACGAGTGCTCGGCTGAACCCCCGGGCGAAGGCATCGGGCCGAGCGGCGATGATCGCCCGCAGTTCCTGAAAGTCCGCAAAGGCGGGTCCGCCGTAGAGGGCGCCGGCCGGCTCGATCGTCCAGGTCTTCACTTCCTTGCCACCATCCGCCTTGTAGCTGTCGGTCGTGCGCCACTGGCCGATGGCGTCGAAGTTTTCCAGGCCCAGTCCGATCGGATCGATCCGGCGGTGGCAGCTGGCGCACTGCGGCTCTTCCTGGTGGAGCCGCAGTCGCTCGGCAGGCGTC
>CAYZFV010000421.1:0-2754 GCA_964477765.1 uncultured Candidatus Kuenenia sp. | reverse complement strand
AGCGTGCGGTCGAGCAGGCCGCGATCCTCGAGATCGCGGATCAGCGTGCCGATCGGGCGGTCGATTTCCTCGTGGAGCTTGATCATCCGCTCGTGGCCTCGCTCGTGCGTGTCCCAATGGACGAACGGGATGTATTCGGTCGTCACCTCGACATACCGAACGCCCTGCTCCACAAGCCGGCGGGCCAAGAGACAGCCACGGCCGAACCGGCCGGTGTCGTATCGCTCCTGCACCTCCTTCGGCTCGAGCGTGATGTCGAAGGCCTCTTTTTCCTTGGCGCCGAGCAGCCGATGGGCGTTTTCGAGGCTCCGCAGCATCGATTCCTGGTGATAGTCGCTCGTGAACTCGGCCTGCGGCGAGGCCTTCACGAGCTTCTTGAAGTGCTCGTAGCGGCTGGCGAACCGACCCGGCGCCATCCCCTTCGGTGGCCGCACGGCGAGCGCCGCCTGCTCCGGGTAGGGCAGATTGAGCGGCCCAAACTCGCTGCCGAAGAAGCCGGCCGTGGTGAAGGCTTTGATCTCCTCGTTTTCCCCGATCCCTTCCAGCCGTTGGCCGATGTTCACAAAGGCCGGCATCACCGGGTTGCGGGGGCCGAGCACGCGGGCCATCCAGGCGCCGAGGTGGGGGCAGGCCACCGTCTGCGGGGGCACGTAGCCGGTATGCCAGTGATACTGGTGCCGCGAGTGGAGGATGCTGCCGAGGTCGGGCTGCACATGCGAGCGGATGAGGGTGGCCCGATCGAGCACGCCGGCGATCTCGGGCAGGCCGTCACAGATCTGCACGCCATCGATCGCCGTCGGAATCGCCGGAAACGTGCTGATCACGTCGGCCACGGCGAGGCCCGGCTCGAAGGGCTTGTATTTCTTGGGGTCGAACGTGTCCGGCGCCGCCATGCCGCCGGCCATCCAGAGCACGATGATCGAATCGGCTCTGGGCGCGGGGTGATCGATCGCGCCGCCCTCGATCGTCGTGGCCCGGGCGCGGGGCTCGGGGAGTGCGAGCGTCGCGGTGGCCGTACCAGCAAGGCTCTTGAGCAGGTCACGTCGGGTTTGCATCGAAGGCTCCTATCGCACGAGTTGAAATTCCGGGAGCATGACGACCGCCCACAGGAGGTCGGCGACGGTTTCCTTGGTCGGGGTTTCGCCCAGCAGGTCACGGGCGGCGGCGGCTTCGCCGGGCGTGGGGGGGCGGGCGAGGGCCGCGGCAAACATCCACTGGAGGATGGTATCGGCACCAGGGCCGTGCTCGGCCAGGATCGTGCCGCCGCCGCGGGCAAATTCATCGGCCAGCGTCTGCTCGTTGGCCAGTTGGATCGCCTCGAGCGTGGTCAGGTCGCTCGGCCGGCTGGTCACCACCTGGTCGCGGTTGGGCCGGCCGAGGGCCGCCATGAGCGCGGTCGCCTTCACGAGTGCCGCCCGCACCATCGGCAGGGCGTCGGGGGCCACGGCGTAGAGCAGCTTCTCGACAAATGAGCCACTGCCACGGGCCCAGGTTGATTGGGTCTTCACCACCGCCGCCGGCGCCCAGTCGGTGGGCTCCTTTCCCTTGGGAAACCGTCCGCGGCCGTCGGGGGCAGCGGTGCTCCACTCCCAGGTTTCGTCAGTGGCGATCGTCTGCTCGGTGCCGTCGGCAAACGTCGCCCGGATCTCCACCCGCAGCGCGGCCGGCCCGCCCGCGCCGCCGTTGGCCGCCGTCACCAGCATCGTGTTGGCCCCTGTGCGCAGATCGTTGGTGACAAACTCCATCCGGGGCTCGGTCCAGTCGGGGCTGGTCGTGATCTTCTTGCCATTCAGAAAGAGCGTGCCCGAATTGTCGGCGGCGATCACGGCCACGGCATGAACCGGCGCCGCCGGCAGGGCAAACGATTTCTGAAACGTGATCGATTCTCCCGGCGGTGAGGCGGCCAGATCGTTGGACCAGATCCACCTGGCGAGCGGCTCGATCGTGGCATCGGCCGGCACGTCAAACCGGAGCACCACGGCGTCGGCCTTGGCGGGCGCCGTGTGGGTGAGTTGCCAGACGGCATCGGTAAACTGCTCGGCCGTCATCCGCCGCGGTAGCGGCCCGCGAAACACGTAGTCTTTGCCCTGTGGCTGGCCGCCGACGGCCGGCGTGGCGGCTCCATACGCCGCCGACGTGCAGATCGTTTCCAGCACGTGCTTCACGTTCCACTGCGCGTCGACAAGGTCGGCCGCGAGCATCTCGAGCAGGTCTTCGTTCCACGGCGGCAGCCGCAACGCGTCGACCGGATGCACGATGCCGCGGCCCATGAGGCGGGCCCACAGCCGGTTGACGAGATTGCGGGGGAGCCAGCCGTTGTCGCGATGGGTGATGAGCGTGGCGAGCTGCTCGAGCCGCTGCGATGGCGGCGCCGCCGGATCGACCTGCCCGAGTTCGGCGAAGGGCCAGCCGGGCTCGGCGTTTTGGCCGGTCGCCTTTTCGCAGCGATGCAGTTCCAGCGGCTGGGCCGACGAGATCGCCGCGAAGTCATAGGTCTGCTTGAGGGTCCAGCGGTCGACAAACGAGTCGTGGCAGCTGGCGCACTTGAGGTTGATCCCGAGGAACGTCTGGCCGACGTTTTGGGCAAACTGAATCGGCACCGTCTGGCTGGCGTTCACCGTGCCCCGCCACACGATGCCGTCGATGAAGCCACGCGACTCGTCGGTCGGCGCGATCAGCTCGCGGACAAACAGGTCAAACGGCTTGTTGGCGACCAGCGACCGATGGAGCCAGGGGGTGATCTGTCGGCGGCCG
>CAYZFV010000420.1:0-2630 GCA_964477765.1 uncultured Candidatus Kuenenia sp. | reverse complement strand
GGTGTGTTACCTCAACGACGGGAATGCGGCGGCCCTCTGGGGCCATTTCACAAGGTTTGGCGTGGAGAACCGTGCCACGTCGATCTCCGCGATCATCGGCACGGGCCTTGGCGGCGGCGTGATCGTGCACGGCGAGGTGGTCACCGGTCGCAACGGTTTTGGTGGCGAGCTGGGCCACGTGTTGATTCCCTATCGCTCGATTCCCGGCATCGAAGGGCTCGTGCCACGCTGCAACTGCGGCCGGACAGGCGACCTCGAATCGCTCTGCTCGCTGACCGCCATCGAACGCACCCTGCTGCCGTTTTTCTTGCAGCGGCATCCCGGGCATCAGCTCAGCGAGCTTGGTGATCCACGGCGAGCGGCAAAGTTTGTCCGTGGGCTCGCGGAGAAGGGCGATGCGATGTGTCAGGAAATCTTCCGCGTGCAGGCCTGGGCGCTGGGGCTCTTCTTCGACGAGATGATCAACGTGTTTGATCCCGACGCCCTGATCGTGGGCGGCGGTGCGGTCGAAACAGGCCCCGAGTTTCGCCGCTGGTTCATCGACGCGATCCGTGCCGGCATGCCGGCCCAGCGGGAGGAACAGGCCGCGATCCCGATCCATGTGATTCCCGACGGCGATACCGCCGGCGCCCGTGGCGCGGCCCTGGAAGCCGCCAAACTCGCACGAGGAACGTGACTCACGCCACGCGGTCGAGAATCGGCAGGACAGGCAGGCCGTTTGGCTGAAGGGCGGGCTGTGGCTCCGGAGGCAGAGCCGGACGTGGCTGCGACCGCGGCGGACCGAGAAGCATCAGCCGCGCGGTCGCCAGGAGGCCACCGAGCGACCCAAACGTCGCCTCGACGGCGGCCGGCTCGTACCCACAGTGCACCATGCAGTCCTGGCACTTCGGGTTGCCGCTGGCCCGGCCGTAGGCGTCCCAGTCGGTCTCTTCCATGAGTTCACGAAAGGTCTTCGCATAGCCTTCGTCGAGCAGATAGCAGGGCCGCTGCCAGCCAAACAGGTTGTAGGTGGGGGTGCCCCAGGGACGGCACTCCAGATCCCACGCCCCTTTGAGGAACTCGAGAAACACGGGCGACTGATTGAACCGCCAGCGGGCCGAGGGGCGATCGAGAATGCGGCGAAACAGCGACTGGCTCCGCTCCCGGCGGAGAAAATGCTCCTGGTCGGGAGCCTTCGCATAGGAATAGCCCGGTGAGATCATCATCCCTTCCACGCCGAGCGCCATGCACTCGTCGAAGAACGCCCGGTAACGGTCGGGATCGGCATCGGTGAAGAGCGTCGAATTGGTGGTCACGCGAAACCCGGCTGCCCGGGCGGCGCGAATCGCCGAGACAGCCATGTCGTACACGCCGTCTCGACAGACCGCATGGTCATGCTCTTCGCGCGGCCCGTCGAGGTGGACCGAAAACGCCAGATAGGGAGAGGGCGTGAACCGGGGCAGCATCTCTTCGAGCTTGATCGCATTGGTGCAGAGGTAGAGATACTTTTTGCGGGCCACGATGCCGGCCACGATCGCCTCGATCTCAGGATGGAGGAGCGGCTCCCCCCCGGGAATCGAGATGATCGGCGCCCCACATTCGTCGACCGCAGCGAGACACTGCGCGACCGAGAGGTGCGACCGGAGGATCTCGGTGGGGTGCTGGATCTTGCCGCAGCCCCCGCAGGCGAGATTGCAGCGAAAGAGGGGCTCGAGCATGAGCACGAGCGGATAGCGGGGCTTGCGCCGCAGTTTCTGCACGGCCACGTGCCGCAACACGGCCATCATCTGTCCGACTGGAACACTCATGCCACCATCTCCCGGGCGAGGTCTGGGTGCCGCACCGCCCCCTGCGCCGCCCGACACCAGCGGGCCAGTGCCATGAGCGGAAAGTAGACGCGATAGTAGTGGTAGCGGAGGTAGAAGACCTTCGGGAAGCCCGTGCCGGTGAACTCGGTCTCCGGAAAGTCGCCGTCGAAGGCCTGCCGCTCAGCGAGCCAGCGAACACCGGCTGCGGCCGCGCCATCCAACCGCCCCGCGGCGACGAGGCCGGCGATCGCCCAGGCCGTCTGCGACGGGGTCGGGGTTCCGCAGCCGGCGACGGACGGGTCGGCATAGCTGTCGGGCGACTCTCCCCAGCCGCCATCGGCCTGCTGCCGGGACACGATCCACTGGGTGGCCGATCGTATCGCCGGATCGTCTGCGGCGACGCCTACCGCCCGCAGGCCCTCGACCGCCTGCCAGGTTCCATAGATATAGTTCACGCCCCAACGACCAAACCAGGAGCCATCGGCTTCCTGGCTCTGCCGCAGGTGGGCGATGCCGCGATCGATCACGGGATGGCCGACGCGGAGCCCGAGTCGCCCGAGGGCCTCGAGCACCCGACCGGCGATGTCGGGCGTGCTCGGGTCGATCATCGCGTTGTGATCGGCGAAAGGCACCCGGCAGAGCAGCTCAAAGTCGTTGTCGCGATCGAAGGCGGCCCAGCCGCCGTCTGAATTCTGCATCGCCTCCAACCAGCCGACAGCCCGCCCGATCGCCGCCGCGACGCGGCTGAGCCGCCGCTGGTGATCGGCACCAGCCTGCTCGACACCACCGCCACCGGCCACACTTCGCCGCCACTCGGCAAACGCGATCAGCACCATCGCGGTG
>CAYZFV010000419.1:0-7293 GCA_964477765.1 uncultured Candidatus Kuenenia sp. | reverse complement strand
ACCACCCGCTGCCCCTGCCGGAAGACGACATTGCCCTCCATGTAGAGTTCCAACGGGGTGTCGGCCGACTGCGCCGCCGAGCCATCGAGGTCGGGCTGGGCCTGGCCGCGGGTCCAGATCACGAGCCGATCGGTCGAGATATCGAGCGGACCGGCCGGGTCGACCCCATCGACAACGAGATTCACGCCCGATGTGATCACCGCGATCCACTCGTCTCCACCGGTGGGGCTTGGAAACCAGCGGATGTTGAGCGGCACGCTCGACCGCGGAAAGGCCCGCAGGCGCCGGGCAGGGGCGGCGACCGCAACCTGCGGCACCGGCGCCGCGCCAAACTCGCTGTACTGCGCCTGCTCGATGGGGCTTTCGGCCGGAGCGTCGGCTCCCGGGCCATCGGGATCGGGCAGGAGCAGCACATCGGCCGGCGCGTCGTAGACCGGCGGTGTGCCGGCCGCCGGCACGATGCTGGCGAAGTCGAGTTGCGGATCGCGGGTGACCCAGAACCGGCCGGCCCAGCGGGGACCGCGGAGTTGCGACGAGGCATCACCGGCGGTTTCCAGATGCACCTCGCCCGCCATCCGCACGACGATCGTCCGGATCGGCGGTACGGCGGCCGACTCGATGGCCGCCTCGGATGATGGCCCCTGCTCGATCCAGACAACAGCCTCGTGGGCGGAGACATCGGTCGCCCCCTGCGCGATCCGCACGCCGCCGGTAAGGTGCCACACATCGTAGGCACCCTCGGTCCAACGCGCCGCCTGCGTGGCGCGAATCGACAGTGATTGGCTCGGATCGGCAGACGGCACCTCGATGCGTCCGGCCTCGGCGAGTGCGGCGGCCAGGCCGCGAGCCGGGAGGGCGGCCAGAGCACCGGCCGTCGCCGCATCCGACGAAGCTGCCTTGACACCGTCCGGCGGTGCCGCCGACACGAACTGGAGCGGCCATCCCGAGATGCCGGCTGCCACGACCGCCAGCATGAGCCACCTCACCTCCCGGCGCGCGGGGTGCGCGCACGCCGTCTCACCTGGCGACGGCGGCCTGGAGCGCGGCGGTGGAATGGCAGACAGCAAGCGTTCTCGTCCTGGGGCGACAGAAAAACCGCGGGACTATAGATGCGAAAAAAAACGTGGGTCAAGCCATCACGCCGCCTGCTGACCGGCCACAAGTGCCGACGATTTCGGCAGTTACCTCACCTCGCCCCGACACGCCCTGAGCCGTCAAACCAATGGCTCCGCGTCGGCGGTGTGCCGCCAGAAGCCACGCAACCTGCGCGGCAACCTGCGGGGCTGGGGTGCTTCCGCCCCTGTGATGCGGGGCGATCTACGGCGAGTTTCTGGCGCTCCCGGTAAGATGCCGGCCTGGTGTTCGATCGTCCATCCTGCTTCCCGCCGTTTGCGCCGCCTCCCACCGTGGCAGGTTTGGCCTCACCCCTCCCTGTTGCCCCTCTCCCTGGAACCCTTGGCCCATGCGTCGCATTGCCGACCGGGTGGCGCTCTGGCTCGTCTCACACCGCGGCCTGCTGGCCTTGGTGGGGATCGCCTTGGCGGTCGTGTCGGTGGAGCGGTCGCGGCAGCTGGAGTTTGTGAAATCGATCGACACGATGTTCGATCGGTCCGATCCGGCGCTCGTGCCCTACCGCCGCCTCGCCCGGGCCTTCGGCTCGAGCGAGGTCGTGCTGGCCGCCTATGACGATCCCGATCTCTTCACGCCCGCCGGCATCGAGCGCCTGCGATCGCTCACCACCCGGCTCGGGGCGCTGCCCGCCGTCTCCTCTGCCACGAGCCTCGCGAGCACACCTCTCGGCGACCGGATCATCGACGTCGAGGCCAGCCCCACGGCCCGCAAGCTCGTCAGCCTGATGGAAGGCTATGCGTTGGGGGCCGACCGGCGGACGGCGGCGGTCGTCTGCGTGCTGAAGCCCGCCGCCGACCCGGCCACTCCACCGGCCGGCCGCGCCGCCTCGCGGGCCGATGCCATCGACGAGATCCGGGCCTGCATGCGGGAGTTTCCCGCGGGAACGGTCGCCGGAGAGCCCGTGATGCTCCGCGACGGCTTCGCCATGCTGAAACGCGACGGCAATCTTCTCGGCACCACCGCCGGCCTGCTCGCCGGCCTGGTGCTCCTCGTGTCATTTCGCAGCATCCGCTGGCTCGTCGTGCCGCTGGCTGTCGTACTTCTCGCGCTCTGGAGCACCCGCGGCATTCTCGCCGTCGCGGGTCTGCGGCTGACGATGGTTTCCACCATGCTCTCGGCGATGGTGACCGTCGTCGCCATCGCCACGACCGTCCACGTCATCATCGGCTTCCGCCGCCACCGCGAGGCCGGGCTCGATCCCGAGACGGCGCTCGTGAAAACGTTGGCCACGCTCTTCTGGCCGGTGGTCGGCGCCATCGCCACCGACGTGATCGGCTTCGGGGCCCTGATCTCCAGCCGTGTCGGCCCGGTCCACGATTTCGGGATCATGACGGCGATCGGTGCCGGCATGGTGCTCGTTGCCGTGGCCCTCGCGGTGCCGTGGCTCGCCCTCGCCGGCCGCTTTCCGAGCGACCCGCGGCAGGCCTGGGGTGAGGGGGCGCTCGAGCGGGGGCTCGATCGGCTCGTCAAGTGGATCGTCCGCCACCCGCTCCCGATTCTGGGCGTGGCGGTCGCGACCGTGGCGGTGGCCGTGGCCGGCATGCGGTGGCTTTCCGTGGAGACCGATTTCACGAAGAACTTCCGGGCGTCGAGCCCGATCGTCGCCTCCTACGACATGATCGAATCGCGACTGGGCGGTGCCGGGGTGTGGGATGTGCTCGTCCCGGTCGGCGAGCAGATCGACGGCGTCACGCTCGCCGGGGTCGCCCGCCTCGAGAAGCGGCTGCGGACCGACGTGACCGCGACCGGAACTACCGGAGACACCACGCCTGCCCTCACGAAGGTGATGAGCGTGGCCGATGTCATGGCGGCGGTGTCACCGGTCTCCCTCGAACGGCTCGAGGAGACGCGACTCGGCAACTGGCTCATCACCCGGGCGATTTCACTCCTCGAGACGCAACTGCCGCAGCTGGGCCGCTCCCTCATCGGCACCGACCCTGTCGATGGATCGCGGTGGCTGCGGGTGATGCTGCGGGCCCGCGAGCGGCAGCCGGCCGATGTCAAGCGGTCGATCATCTCCCAGGTTCGGCAGATCGTGGCCGACGAGTTTCCCGGCGGCGACGCCGCGCCTGCAGGCGAGGTGACCGGCTTTTTCGTGCTGCTGGCCCAACTCGTCGAGCGGATGATTTCCGACCAGTGGTTTACGTTCACCCTCGCCGCCGGCGGTATCTTCGTCCTCCTGTCGGTCGCCTTCCAAAGCCCGCTCCTCGGGTTCGTGGCCCTGGTGCCCAACGCCCTGCCGATCTTCGTCGTGCTCGGTCTGCTCGGCTGGGTCGGCACGCCCATCAACATGGGAACGGCGATGATCGCCGCCGTCTCGATGGGTCTTTCGGTCGACAGCTCGATTCACTACATCACGGCCTTCCGCCGCCGCCTCCACGATGGCGACGCCTTCCATGCGGCCCTCGAGACGGCCCATCAGACGGCGGGGCGGGCGATGATCTTTTCGACGCTGGCCTTGGTGGTGGGATTTCTCGCCCTCACGACGAGCGGCTTCATTCCGACCGTCTCCTTCGGCACGCTATCCTGCCTGACGCTGATCGGCGGCCTGCTTGGAAATCTCGTCGTCCTGCCGGTGCTCCTGACACTGCTTGGTCGCTGGGGCATCCTCGAGCGTTCGCCGACCCCCGAGCCTCCCCGGTGGGTGTGCTAGATTGTTGCAATTTGTTTCATCGTTTGGAGTATGTCATTGCAATTCATAGAGGAGCATCCGAGTGACGCGTGAAATGATGCCGGGTACACAGACAGCTTCGGTGCGGGCGGGGGCGGCGGCCACGCCGGACACGATCGTGGCCGACGTCCTCGTCGTCTTCATGACCGAAGGGGGCGTGGCTACAGGGATGGCGGCCGAGGTCGATCGGGCGACCGGCGGACTCCTCACCCGGCTGGCTGACAGTGGAGACGTCTCCGGCAAACGGTATGAGTGCGTGCCCCTCCTGGCGCCTCCCGGCCTGCAGGTGGGGCAGCTGCTTGTCGTCGGCCTCGGTAAGCGCGAAGGCGTGGATGCCGGCACCTGCTTCCGCGCCGCTGCCAGTGCCGCGCGGCTCATCGCGGCTCGACCGCGAGCGAAGGTGACGTTTCTCGCGGAAAGTTGCTGGGATGATGCCCAGGCGGAACAGGCGGTGGCCGGAGGCATCGCCGGCATGGTGGGCCAGGATCTCTACCGCGCCGAGAAGAAGCGGACACCCTTCGGAGAGACCCTCTGGATCGGCGTCTCAGCCGAGACCGTGGCCCGCGGCACGATCGTCGGCGACGGTGTGAACCTCGCCCGGCGGCTCGTCAACCTGCCCCCCGACGATCTCTATCCGGAATCGTTTGCCGAGCAGGCGGCCACGGTGGCCGGTCAGACCGGCATGCAGATCGAGATCTGGGATGAAGACCGGCTCGCCCGCGAAGGCTGCCGGGCCATGCTCGCCGTCGGCCGCGGCAGCGCACGGCCGCCCCGGATGGTGCTGCTCACCTATCGCGGTCGCGGCGGCGACACGCCGCCCGATCTCGCGCTGGTCGGCAAGGGGGTCACCTTCGACTCCGGCGGCCTGTCGCTCAAGCCGTCGGAGGGCATGCTGACGATGAAGTGTGACATGGCCGGCGGGGCGACGATGCTCGCCGCCGCCGCCACCATCGCGGCCCTCGAACTGCCGATCAATCTCGTGGCCGCGATCGGCCTCGTTGAAAACATGACCGGCCCGGCGGCCTACAAGCTGGGCGACGTGATCACCGCCCGCAGCGGCACGACGATCGAAATTCACAACACCGACGCCGAAGGCCGCGTGGTGCTGGCCGACGTGCTCGACGTGGTGCGGGGCCTGGGGCCGCAACGGATCGTCGATGCAGCCACGCTCACCGGTGCCTGCGTGGTCGCCCTCGGCCTCGACGTGGCGGGGCTGTTTACCAACGATCAGCCGCTGTGCGATGCCGTGGCCGATGCCGCCGGCGCGATGGGGGAGCCGGTCTGGCAGCTGCCGATGTTTCCCGAATACGACGAGCAGATCAAAAGCGAGGTGGCCGACATCAAAAACGTCGGCGAAGGTCGCTGGGGAGGCGCCATCGCTGCCGCCAAGTTTCTCGAGCGGTTCGTCGGCAGCATCCCCTGGACCCACATCGACATCGCCGGGCCCGCCTTCGCGGAAAAGCCGAAGCCCTGGATCGACGGCGGCGGCACCGGCGCCCTCGTCCGCACCCTCGTCACCCTCGCCCGCCGCCTCTCACAATAACTGGTCGAGTTCCTCGACGAGTTCACCGAAACGCGTGAGGGCGGTGGCGACCGGTTCGGGCTGCTCGAGATCGACGCCGGCGTCGCGGAGAAGATCGAGTGGCCACTTCGCGCAGCCACCCCGGAGGAAGGCCTGGTAGGCGGCCAACTCCGCCGGTCCGCCCTCGGCCACCCGCTTGGCCAGCGTGATCGCGGCAGCCAGCCCGGTGGCATACTTGTAGACGTAGAAGGCATTGTAGAAGTGCGGAATCCGCAGGCATTCGAGCTCGAGTTCGGCGTCGATCGCGAAGCGCGGCCCGAAGTAGGCGTCGAGCAGTTCGCGGTAGATGCCCCGGATCCGCTCGAGCGTGAGCGGCTCGCCAGCCTCCACCGACGCATGGCTCTTCCGCTCAAATTCCGCAAACATCGTCTGCCGCACGATCGTCGCCCGGATCGAGTCGATCTCGCGGGAGATGATCGCCGCCTTCTCCTCGGGCGACGTCGCCCCTTGCAGGAGCAGCCGCGTGAGCAGCTGCTCGTTGAAGGTGCTGGCCACCTCCGCCACGAAGATGGTGTAGCCGGAATACTGGTAGGGCTGGGCATCGCACGACATCCGGGTGTGCATCGAGTGGCCCGCCTCGTGGGTCAGCGTGAAGACATGCTCGATCGCCTCCTCCTGAAAGTTCATCAGGATGTAGGGATCGGAGTCGTAGGTGCCCGAGCTGAACGCCCCCGACTGCTTGCCCTGGTTGGGATAGCGGTCGCACCAGCGGCCCCGCAGCCCCTGCTCCAACTGCGTACAGTAGTCGGCCCCGAGCGGCCGCAGCGATTCGATCACGACATCGACGGCCTCCTCCCAGGTATGCCGCTGCTCCAACTCGGGCACGAGCGGCACGTAGCAGTCGTAGTGATGGATCGCCTCGAGCCCGAGCACCCGCTTCCGCAGATCGTAATACCGATGCACCGCCGGCAGGTGATCCCGCACCGCGGCGATCAATTGGTCGTAGACCGCCAGCGGCACGTTGTCGGCGAAGAGCGCCGCCTCGACGGCACTCGGGTGGTGTCGCACCCGCGCCGCATACACGTCCCGCTCATTGGAGCCGGAGAGTGTCGCAGCCAGCGTGTTGGCATGGGCCCGATACTGATCGTAGAACTGATGAAACGTCGTCCGCCGAACCTCGGGCGAGGTGTCGTGGAGGAGCGTGACGAACGTGGCATTGGAAAGCTCCACCGGCTCTCCCCGGCCATTGGTGATCGAGCCAAACCTCAAGTCGGCATCGGTCAGCTGTCGAAACACCTTGCCCGCCGTGCCGGCAAACGTGCCCTGCATCGCCAGCAATTTTTCCTCCCGCTCCGACAACACATGCGGCCGCGTTCGCACGAGCCGCTCCACCATCAGCCGAAACTCGGCCAGCACCGGCAGATCGAGCCAGACGGTGAGCATGGACTCGGGAATCGCCATGATTTCCGGCCGTATGAAGCTCGCCTTCTCTCCGGCCCGTGTGACCACGTGCTGAAAGCGGCCCACCATCCGCTGCGCCTCCGGTGCCGCCTGATCCTCGCTGGCCCGCAGATGCGCATAGGTGCCGATCCGATCCCCCTCCCGATCCATCTCGAGATCAAATGCGAGGCACTCCGCCAACCGCTCCGCACTCGTGCCGAGCGTGCCGGCAAACGCCTCGTATCCCGGAATCCGCGTCTCCCACGCCCCGAGCGCCTCCTCCCACTCGGCATCGGAGCGAAACAGACTGGCGAGATCCCACGTATCCCCCACCGCCACATCCTTCCGCGCGGGCAACGTCTTCACGGCTGGAGCATTCATAAACAGCGCCTTTCTTTGAAGAGCTTCGAAGCGATCTCAAACCCTGGTTGGTGACGCGGCGAGGGGTTGCCCATGCCATCTCGCCGGACGCTCACTTCGGGCATCCTGCCCTCCGTTCGCTCGATGCCAGCATCGCTCCCGGCATCCA
>CAYZFV010000418.1:0-5723 GCA_964477765.1 uncultured Candidatus Kuenenia sp. | reverse complement strand
GGCGGGCCGTCCCGCAGAATCGTCACGAAATGCTCGGCCGGGCCGGCCTTCTTCTCGCTGCCGAACGAAAAGCCGAAACCCCCTTCTTCCTTGCGGAGTTCGCGGAACCGGCCGAGATCCCGAATGACGAGAAACACCGCCTCGCCGTCGAGCACCTGATTGTCGATCCGCCGCTGCACCTCCCCGGCCAGCCGCTCGAGCGCATCGGCGACCCCGAGCCGGCCGGCCACCTCGATCTCGTGTGGCAACGAGTCGGCAAGTTGGGAAAGCATGATGTCGGGCTTTTCTTCGGCGATCGCCGGTTCGAGCAGCACAAACCGCGCCGCCTTTCCCAGCCCGCCGCCGGGATACGGATCATGCCCGGCAGCCAGACTCACCATCCCCATCGCCAGCAGGCTCGTACCGAGGTCCTCGCGCTGGCCGACGATCAGCAGGTTCGCTCCCCCCTGGCGGCGAAAGATGGCGGCTGTCGGATCCTTGATGGCGATCGCATCACCGATCCATGCCAACGGCGCCACCTGGTCCCTGTCATGCACGGTGCCCGAGGCGAGGAGTTCGGTCAATAGTGTATTCCCGGCCGGGTCGGCCGCCTCGTTGCCGTCAAAGACGATCCGCGGCACTTGCGGGATGTCGGTTCGCCGGTCGGCCAACGCCCGCAGGGCACCGAGATACCGCTCCCGCCGCTCGTCGTTGAGAAACACCACCTGAAACGGATTGTTGCCGGCCACCATGCCGTTGGCGTCGTTGTAGATCGCCTCGCCGGGCCGGGTAAGGAGCCGGGCGGCGGTATTGTCTTCGGAGAGGATGAGGCTCGAATCGGCCTCGTTGCACTGCAGGGCGATGCGGATCGCCATCTGCCCCATCGTCGCCCGCGGCAGACTGTACGAGCCACCGAGCGTCTGCGAGCCGAGCAACACATGCATGCCGAAGGCCCGACCCTGGCGGACGAGTCGGTCGAGAATCAGCGACGCATCCTGGGCGATCTTGTCGTCCTCGACGAAGATCTCCTGAAACTCGTCGATGATCAGGAGGATCCGCGGCATCGGGTCGGGATGGCCCGTCTTGCGGAAGCCGGCCACGTCTTGCACCGACAGTTCGCGGAACAGGTCGCCGCGCCGCTTGAGTTCGCGGTCGAGTTGCTCGAGCACCGAGAGGCCGAATTCCCGTTCGCTCTCGATGGCGATCACGCGGGCGTGGGGCAGCGCGTAATGGTCGTAGAGTTTGAACTCCACGCCCTTCTTGAAGTCGACAAGATAAAACTGGATCTCGTTGGGGCTGTATTGCAACGCCAGGCTCGTGATCATGGCGTGCATCAGGGTCGACTTGCCCGAGCCGGTCTTCCCGGCGATGAGGGCATGCTGGCTTGTGCCCTTGCCGAGCCTGAGATACTGCAGCTTCTTGGCCGCCGCCGGGCCAAGCGGGGCGACCACCTCGTTTGCCGTGCTGCCAAGCCACCACTGGTCCTCCGGAGGAGCCACGCGGTCAAAGGGCACTTCCACCCGCTTGGCCGCCTTCGCCGCCTGGCCGATCCGTTGCACGATGCGGGTGAAGGTGGCGTCGTCGGGCGAGGAGTCCACCGTGAGCGGCCACTGTGAGTATTCGCTGTCGCACCACGAAAATGCTCCCTGTTTCAGGGTGAGCGTGGTGGCGTTTTTGGCCAGTTCGTCCAGGCTGAAGCCCGACGGCATCAACTGCCGCGTATCCACGGAGACGAGCACATAGACCCCGCAGCGGCCGCCACTACTGGCGATGCTGGCGAGCCGTCGGGCACTGTTTTCGGTGAAGTTTGCCGGAAAATTTGCCACGACCAGGAAACGGTAGGGCTCGGGAACCTCGGCCTCCGCGTTGTACGCCGCAATCGAGTCATATTCATTGCGAAGGTACTTCTGGATCACGATCTCCATCTGCTCGCTCAGGTCGGCGAGTCGCTCCTCGATGTGCTGCGTCTCGGTCCAAATCCGGCTCGTGACGAGGAGTTCATCATGGTCGGCGAGGTGCATGAAGCCGGCGAAAGGCTCACCCAAACCGATGGGATCGATGATTGTGAACCGACTCTGCCCGGGGGGAATGCCGGTGACAATCCGCAGCGTGAGCGCCTCGAGCATGGCGGATGCCGCGTCTTGCTGGTCTCCGGTGGTTTTGATCAGGAGAGTTGCCTGATAGGGAAACGGCAAGGTGGCAGGTTGGGACCATGTGGTGGGACCGAACGCGTTGAGTTCGGGCGTCGGGGAGATGCCTCCCGGAATTTTTTCCAGCGACAAGGCCAGGCTGCCAAACCGCAGCCCCGGCGGCGGCTCTGAGGGAAGCGGTACGTCGGGCTTGGCGAGTTCGCTCCAGGGCAAAAATGCCGCCGCATCGATGGCGCTGGCTTCGTCATAGGCGGCGGCAGTTTCGCTGCGGGCTTTTCGCCACGCGGCGATCATCGCCGCGGTTTGAGCGTCCCGCCGTTGCCGTGCGGCCTCGTGCTGTTCGGCGGCCAACCGCTCGACCCCCGCGACATTTTCGGCCCGCTGCTGCTCGAGAGATTCAAGCAGTTTGGGATAGTGGGCATCGGCCTTCTGCCGTGCGGCCGCGTCACGGCCGTCGATCGACTTGGAGCGGGCCGCGACCTTCTCTTCGAGGTCACGCTTCATGCCCTCCACTTTGTCTGCCAGGGCCGACAGACGGGATTGCAGTTTCTCTTTCCGCTCGGTGGCCTCCTGCTCATTCTGGTGATCCGCCTTGAGACTCTGCTCGGTGCGACGGCGGGTGATGAAATCGGTCGACTGGCCGAGCATGCCGCGCGCCCGAAGGATGGCGGAGGCGAGTTGATCGACGGTTTCTATCACCTGCGCATGAATGCGGCGGCGGGTCCGGGTGAGCCACCAAAAGCCAGCCCCGAGGCCGAAACCGGCCACCACCGCAGCGGTCGCGGTGGCGATCCCGATCGTCACATTGAGTGGCATGGCGGCGGCATGGGCGGCGAAGGCGGCTCCTCCGGTGGCCAGAACGGCCACGACCGCCGGGATACCGATGACGACGCCCAGAGACCCTCGTGATTCCGGCACTCTGCCGAGCGCCTTGGTTCTCTCCACGATCTCCGCGGCGAGGCCCTCAACCGCCTTGAGGAGCGCCGGGCCTTCAGGAACATTCCCGACCGGTGTCTCGGCGGCCGCCTTCGCGGCATCCAAGGCATCGGCTTTGAAGCCGCAGGCGGGGAGGAGCGACCCGATCCGGGTTTCGCAGGTGTCAAGTGCCGAGGCGAGGGAGGCGAGTTCCTGTTCCGACCGCTCGAAGCTCCGCTGTGGTTTCTTTTTTCGCTCCTTGGCGATCTCCCGGAATGAACTTTCCTCAAATTTCTCGTCTTCGAGGAGTTTTGTCTTCTGGGCCGCCGCCTGCTGAGCGAGGCGGGATGAAAGCTGCTGCCGTGTGGCATCGAGATTTTTTCGCTCGGCTGCGAACTCGGCGGTCAGCTTCCGCAGAACGTCGGCGTATTCTTTTTTCGTCGCCGCGATCTGTGCGTCGAAGCGTTCCCCGACCTCCTGGAGGCCCTCGGCCTGCTGGGTATCGATCGCGGCGACGGCGGACTCGAACTCCGAGCGAATTGCCGACTCCTGGCCCGCTCGTTCGGCGGCGGCCTGGCGGAGGGTGGCCATCTGGGAGCGAAGGAAGGCGGGGTCGTAGCAGCGAGGATTCATCGGCGGCAGGGATTCCATGAGAGGGCGGGGGAAGTGGTAGCGCGGTCAGTATTCACCGGTGTCACTGGCATCGCGAATGGCCCGGGAAAGCACCTCGGCCAGTCGGCTGACCGCCTCCAGTGTCTGCTTCACATCGGGAGTAAGCGGCTCGATGTGCTCCTTGTGAAAAGCCTTGCTGGTGCCGTCGTGCCAGGTTTCCTGGGCCGACTCCCACTTGAGGAGCAGATGTTTCAGCGCGAGCGCCATCTTGGAGGCCCCGCTCGACAAATCGCCGACGTGCATGGCTACACCTCTTCACGGGACGCGGGAGTGGCGGCGTCGGCCGCGGGCGGGGTCACCGGAGTCGTTGCCGCTGTCTCTTCGGTGGCCCGCGTCATCGCGGGGCCGTCGGAGGTGCCGGCCGTCGCGGCAGCGACGCTCGGACTCGTCGTCGAGGTGTAGGCGTCGAGGGCCCTGAGCATCTGGTCGAGCCGCGCCATCGCCTTGGGGCAGTCGAGTTCGATCACCTCCCGAAACCTCACCAGCCGCACACACATCTCGCGAAACTCCTGCTGCAACACCGGCGACCACCGTCGCACGAGTTCCGCCTTCTTCTCGACATATTCCAGCCGCCGCCGGGCCTTCTCGAGCGCCTTCTTTTCCTCGATGCAGGAAGGCTGGTTGTCTCCCACCTTCTTGAAGGCGCGGCAATGCTCGAGATCCTTGATCGCCTTGTTGACTTGATCAGCCGCCCGCCGCACCTCCGTCTTCCAGTACGCGACCTGATCGACGGTGACCCAGTCGACCGCACGCTGGGATTGGATCTCGATCTCCGACACCGCTTGCCCGCTTTCGTGCGCGAAGGCGGCGAGTGCCGTCTTGATGAAGACGAGTGTGTCGGTCGATTTGATGTCGGCCTGGGTAGACATGCTGAATGAGGCGGCGGAGCCCGTGGCTACCGCTGCTGCTGGTACTCCTCGACGCGTTCGGCCTTGCGGATCAGGTAGGGGACGTATTCGCCCGTCGCCTCCACGAACCGGCTGAAGGTCGTGAGCTGCTGCTCGAATTCCTCGGCAAATTTCTGCTGCTCGCCGTCACGCCAGGTGGCCCCCAAGGCGGTCAGCTGCCGCTGCACCATCTGCATCTGCTCCAGCACCTCTTCGCTGAAATGCCGCAGCCGCGCTGCGAACCGCCGCAGTTCCGCCGGATCGACGATCGCCTGTCCCATGATGTGTGCCTCCCCAAAAAATGTGACTGCCGAGTTGCCAGACGCCTGTGATGCCGACCGCGGAGATCACCGCGGCGGCGTTCTTCCCGTCCCGAACCATTCTATCGCGCCGAGCGGCGTCGCGGACAGTGAGACGGGCCGCTGTGCGGCGCGAGGCCGACAGCGTAGACTCCTGCCAGTGGTTCCTATCGCCGGAATTCCTTTTTCGGTGCCCGTTTCTCTTCCCCTGTCGCTCACACGGTTTTCATCATGTCGCGTCCTGCCGCTCCCGGTTCCGATCCCGCCGCCGCCGCCGCCATCGAGGCCTCTGTGGAGCCGGCGACCGGATGGCATGTGACGCACTCCTTCTACCGGTTTGATCACGCGGCGTTGGCCGCCATGACCACCAGCGAGCGGGCCGCTGGAATCAGGGATTTCGTCGCTGCCGTCGACGGGGGAGAGCATGCGGCTGCCGGGGAACGGCCCTGCCGCCTGCAGTGTTGGCTCGTGCCGGGCCACAAGGCCGATTTCGGCATCATGGCGATCGACCCTTCGCCACACCGGGTCGACGCCGTGCATCAGCGTCTGGTCTCCGGCGGTCTCGGGCCGGCGATCGTGCCGACCTACTCGTTTGTGAGCCTGACGGAGGTGAGCGAATACGTGCCGACCGTCGAGCAGTATGGCCAGCGGTTGATCGAGGAAGGAGAGGTGGCCGACAGCCCCTCATACAAGGCGAAGGTGCAGGGCTATGCCTCGCGGGAGGATGCGATGCGGCGGGCCCGGCTGGAGCCCGACTTTCCTCCATGGCCCAACGCCTGCTTCTATCCGATGAACAAGAAGCGGAAGGTGGGGGAGAACTG
>CAYZFV010000417.1:0-3759 GCA_964477765.1 uncultured Candidatus Kuenenia sp. | reverse complement strand
GAAGCCCCGGGCGCAAGCCCGGGGGCCTGCATGACAAGGTTCTTCAAACTTCAACAAACACGAAAACCATAGGAGACGACCGATGGGCAATCCCCGTGGGTTCATGACCGTGGATCGCAAGACCTATTCCGAGCGGGATCCGGTGAAGCGGGTCGGCGACTGGAACGAATTTCACGTCGATCTGCCGATCGTCGATCTGCAGCAGCAGGGGTCGCGGTGCATGGATTGCGGCGTGCCCTTCTGCCACACCGGCGACCTGATCGCCAACATGGCGGCCGGCTGCCCGGTCCACAACCTGATCCCGGAGTGGAACGACCTCGTCTACCGCGGTCACTGGCAGGAGGCGCTCGATCGGCTTCATGCCACCAATAATTTTCCCGAGTTCACCGGTCGCGTCTGCCCGGCCCCCTGCGAGGGCTCCTGCGTGCTGGGCATCCACGAGCCCCCGGTCACGATCAAGCAGATCGAATGCTCGATCGTCGATCGCGGCTGGGAGGAGGGCTGGATCGTGCCGCAGCCGCCGGCGAGCCGTACCGGAAAGCGGGTGGCCGTGGTCGGCTCGGGGCCGGCGGGCCTCGCCTGCGCCGCCCAGCTCAATGCCGCGGGCCACGAGGTGACCGTCTTCGAGCGGGCCGACCGCATCGGTGGTCTGCTGATGTATGGCATTCCCAACATGAAGCTCGACAAGGAGAAGGTGGTGCAGCGGCGGGTCGACCTGCTGGCGGCCGAGGGGGTGATCTTCAAGACCGGTGTCGCGATCGGCAAAGACATGCCGGCTGAGCGGCTGCGGGAAGAGTTTGACGCGGTCGCCCTGTGCGTGGGGGCCACCCGACCCAACGACTTCTTCGCGAAGACCCCGGGCCGCCAGTTGGCGGGCATCCACTACGCGATGGACTTCCTCACGCAAAACACCCGCAGCCTGCTCGACTCCCACCATGCCGACGGCCACTACACGTCGGCCAAGGACAAAGACGTGATCGTGATCGGTGGCGGCGACACCGGCACCGACTGCATCGGCACCTCGCTCCGGCATGGCTGCCGGTCGCTGGTCACCTTCGAGATCGTGCCGCAGCCGCCGCTCGAGCGGGCGGCCAACAACCCCTGGCCGCAATGGCCGAAGATCCTGCGGAAAGACTACGGGCATGTCGAGGCGGCCGCCCGGTTCGACTATGCCCACCTGCCGGGCAAGCAGCTCCCGGGCGACCCGCGGGAATTCTCGGTGCAGACGGTCGAGTTTCTCGGCGACGATGCCGGCCACCTGCGGGCCGTGAAGACGGTGCGGGTCGACTGGAGCAAGCCACAGCCGGGCGGCGCCCCCTTCACCGTGATCGAGGGCAGCGAGCAGGAATGGCCCTGCCAGATGGTGCTGATGGCGCTCGGCTTCGGTGGCCCGGAGCCCACCGTGGCCGAGCAACTCGGCGTCGAGGTCGACAAGCGGTCCAATTTTGCCGCCGACTATGGCCGCTACACGACGAACGTCGAGGGCGTGTTCGCCGCGGGCGACTGCCGCCGTGGACAGAGCCTCGTGGTGTGGGCGATCAACGAGGGGCGGGAGGCCGCCCATGCCATCGATACCTACCTGATGGGCGCGAGCGATCTCCCGACGATCCGCGCCAAGGAACTCGTCGCCCAGGGCTGACAGGACGATTACGGGGAGTCAAAACTTTCCGCTTTCGTGAGCGGCTCGACCTCCACCCGGAAGCCGCCTTCGTTATCGGCGAGGGCACCGGGCGGGTCGTTGAGTTTGAAGAACAGCGGCCCATCGACCGGCGCGACGAAGGCCGCCGCGGCTCCCTCACCCACGACGACAAACCGCCGCCGAGCACTCGGCGCGGCGTCGTGCTGAGACCGCGCTCCCGGCGCGGCGTCGGGCGACTCGACCCATTGGGCGGCGAGGAGCCGTCCGAGCGGCCGGTGGCGATACCAGTCGATCGAGATACCGTCGGGCTCGGTTTCCAAACGACACTGTTCTCCCTCGCGACAGGCTGAAGCCTGTCCTCCCTCGCGACAGGCTGAAGCCTGTCCTCCCTGGCGACAGGCTGAAGCCTGTCCTACTTGTGCGCGGCCTCGTGCGCGAACCACATACCGCCGCCCACGGGTCAGCCGCAGGCCACTGTTTTGCCAGCCGCGGGCGGCATCGACCTGGAGCGTGCGGCGGTCTTCGAGCGGCGCGCCCGGGGCCCAGTCGATCGCCGATCGGGAAAAGTCATAGCCGTAGTCGACGTCGTCGGTGAAGGCATCGAAGTCACGGGCCGCCAGGGTGGCATCCCAGCCCGGCCGCTGCCTCAGATGTGCAGTGAAAGCCCGATCGAGAGGCCCCTGCTCCACGGCCTTCAGCGCGGCGGCATGCCGCGGGTGGAGCGACAGCAACGCCACGGCCGCCCAGCTGGAGGCGTAGAGCGTCATGTCACCATGCGCGGTGCTCTGCGCGGTGAAGACGTCGTCGAGCCCCGGCATGGCGCCGGCCGCCCGTAGCCGCTGGATCGCCTCGATGCGACCGAGCTGCTCCACGTCGGTCGCGGCCTGCGGTATCGGGGTGACAACCAGCCGCGGGAGACCATCGACATCCGGCTCGAGGCGGTGGGTGGCCAGCAACTCGGCGATGCCTTCGGTATACCAGGCGGGCGTGTCGAGATTCCGCAGTGAGATCGTGAACGCATGCACGCCCTCGTGCAGCAGCAGGTGCCGCCGATAGGCGGCATTGCTCTGATCGATCATCCAGAAGCGGTTGCGGTCGCAGAAGCCGTTGCTGAAGTCGGGCACACTCTCCGGCAGGAGCCCCGCCTCGCGAAACCGTTCGCGGTCGACGACGAGGCAGCCGAAGGCCCGCCACTGGCGATGGTCGCGGGGATCGATGGCAAAGTGGCGGCACCAGGCGGCAAACGCCTCGTCAAACAGTCGCGGCAGGTCATCCACCCCGTCACCGGCCCGGGCGGGGCGATCGGTCACCAGCGTGAGATGCCGGCCCTCGACCAGCCGCAGGCCGGCCCGCCGGGCCGCCGCCCGCAAGGGGGCGACAGAATCGTCTGCGGCGGCTGCGGTGGCGGCAGGCAGCCCCAGCCCGGCGACCACCATGCAGGCATGCCAGCATGCGATCACCGACCGATTCCTGCCGCCAGCGAAAAGCATGAGCAAAAAGCCTCGAATCCGCAGAGTTCCGCCAGCCCCCGCCGGCGCGGCAAGGCATGCGGAATTGCCGTGGCGGGATGGACGCCCCGCGGCTGAAATTCCGATCGCATCCTACGGCGAATCTGGCTACAAACGCCACCGACTCGCCAGGAGGGCGTTGCGTGCGGCAAGGATGCCGACATGGGGAGCCGGCTGGAGGCCGCCGCGGGCGGCTTGGCCCCTTCTGCGCCGCTGCAGCCCTCACGATCCTCGCCGTGTGGCCGGGCGATCAGCCAGCGCGGGCGCAGCCCCCTTCGCCACCCGCCACGGCAGTCACGCCGACGTCTCCCACCGGCCCGCCCCCGTATTGGCAGGCGCCGGCCCTGCCATCCGCAGTGATCCCTGGGGGATCCATTCCTGCCGGCTGGACCCCGCAGCCTGTGCCGTATCAGGGCATCGGCCCCGATGGCAAACCGTTCACCCGCTACTTTGCACCGACCTACACCTTCACCTACCCCGTGGGCCCGCCCGTGCCGGCCGTGCCAGTCGCGCCTCGCGCGACCGCGGTGCCCGTCAATCGCAAGCAGGCGCCCGGATACGTGCCGCCGCCGGGCTCGGTGCCTGGCTGGTCTTTTCAGTCCCAAGGTGTGC
>CAYZFV010000416.1:0-3268 GCA_964477765.1 uncultured Candidatus Kuenenia sp. | reverse complement strand
AAGAGCACGCTGATGAAGATTCTGTCGGGGATCTACCGGCCCGACGCCGGTGTCTTGGAAATCGACGGCGTGCCGCGGCGATTCACCGGCACCCGCGTGGCGGAAGCCGCCGGCGTGGCGATCATTCATCAGGAGCTCAACCTCGTCGAGGAGCTCACTGTCGCCGCCAACATGTTTCTGGGCCGCGAACGCCGCACCCGGCTGGGGCTCCTCGACGACCGCGGCATGGCGGCGGAGGCGGCCCGGCTGCTCGCGTCGCTCGAATGTCCGATTTCCCCATGGGCCACGGCCGGCAGCCTCCGGGTGGGCGATCAGCAGCTGGTGGAGATCGCCAAGGCGCTCTCGCTCGAGGCGTCGATCGTGGTGATGGACGAGCCGACCAGCGCCCTCACCGAGGCGGAGTCGGCCCGGCTCGAGCGGACGATCCTCCGCCTCCGTGGTCGGGGCACGACGATCCTCTATATCTCGCACAAGATGGACGAGGTCTTCCGGCTCGCCGACCGGATCACGGTGCTCCGCGATGGCCGCCACATCCGCACGGTCGACCGCGGTGTCACATCCCCCGGCGAGATCACCGGCTTGATGGTGGGCCGAGAGATCGAAGGGCACACCTTCCACGAGCACCGCGCCCCGGGCGACACGGTGCTCACGGTCCGCCGGCTCACGCTTCCGTGGCCGGAGCATCCGCGGGGCTACCGTCTGAAAGACATCTCGCTCGAGCTCCGAGCCGGCGAGATCGTCGGCGTGGCCGGCCTGATGGGGGCGGGCCGGACGGAACTGTTGGAGACGCTGTTTGGGGCAAGCGAGCCGACCTGGACCGGGGAAATCCTGCTCGATGGGCGATCGGTCCGGTTTCGTCATCCCGGCGAAGCGTGTGCTGCGGGCCTCGGCATGGTGACGGAAGACCGCAAGCGACTCGGTCTCTTTCCCGATCTCGATGTCGCGGCCAACGTGAGCCTCTGCAGCCTCGCGGAGGCGGCCCGCGGCGGCCTGGTCAGCCGGGCCCGTGAGGAGGCCCTCGTGGCCGGGCCGGTCACGGCGACAGGCGTGAAGACGCCAGGCGTGCATGCCTCGATCATGGGGTTGTCGGGGGGGAACCAGCAGAAGTGCATCATCAGCCGCTGGCTCCTCACCAAGCCGCGGGTGCTGCTTCTTGACGACCCCACCCGCGGGATCGACGTCGGCGCGAAGGCCGAACTCTACACGCTCATCGATCGGCTCTGCCGGGAAGGCCTCGCGGTGATTCTCACCTCGAGCGAGTTGCCCGAACTGCTCACCCTGGCCGATCGCATCCTCGTGCTTGCCGAGGGCCGGCTCACGGCGGAGTTTCCCCGCCGTGAAGCGACCGAACAAAAAATCGTCGCAGCCGCCACCATGTAGGACAGGTTTCCAAACCTGTCATGCCCCGATATACCGCGACACGATCGCACGGGCCTTCGCCTCGTCGCGGGTGCCGGTCACGATCACCCGGCCGTCGGCAAACACCGAAAGCTGCATGCCCGGCTCCACCTCCAGCCGCACGAGCCACGGGTTGGCCGTGACCTTTCCAACGTCCCGCAGCCGCTCGGCGAGAGTTGCCAGATCGATTCCAGCCCGCCCGGCCGGGGCCACCTGCACCGCGTCCCGACCACAGAGCGCCGTCGTCGCCCCGCCGTGCCGCCCCTCGAGCCAAGGAAATTCGCCCCCTCGGCAGGTCGGGCAGCCCGCTTCCGCCAATGGGGAGAGGTCGATCTGCCGCCAGGATCCTTCCCAGAGGTCACAGGCCAGCAGCGCATTGCCGACGCCAGGTGCGCCGACGAGCAACTTGATCACCTCGGCCGCCTGCACCGCCCCCACGACGAGCGCGGCTGAGCCGATGATCCCGGCCGATTCACACGTGGGCAGCGCTCCGGCGGCGGGTGGCTCCGGAACCAGGCAGCGGAGGCAGGCCGTCACGCCGGGCCGCACGGCCAGCACCCGCCCCTCGGCCCCGATCGCGCCACCATGCACCCAGGGCACGTTTTCCCGACAGCAAAACTCGTTGATCAGAAACCGGGCCTCGAAGTTGTCGGTGCCATCGACGATGCAATCGACGCCGCGGAGCAGCGTCGCCACGTTCCGCGGCGTCAGGTCCGCCACCTCGGCCTCGATCTCCAGGCCACTGTTGATCCGCTCGAGCTGCCGCTTGGCCGCGGCCGCCTTGGGCAGCCCGTCGCGGACGTCCTGCTCGTCGAAGAGCACCTGTCGCGGCAGATTACTGATCTCGGGCAGATCCCGATCGATCAGCCGCAGCATCCCCACCCCTGCCCGCGCCAGCGCCAGCGCCGACACACTCCCCAGCGCCCCACAGCCGACGATCGCCACCCGACTCCGCGCGAGTTTCTCCTGCCCCGCCTCCCCGAGCGGCCCAAACCGCACCTGCCGCGAATAGCGATTTGCGTCATACACCATAGCGTGAGCGTTGAATGGCCAAGAGTGGATCGAGGCTACGTTTGATGGGCAGAAAAATCGTCCGACCCCCGGGCTCGCGCCGGGGGCTGTCTGGAAAAAATCGTGGCGAGCGTCTCCTGGGCGACCCCTCGCCGGTTGGGCGAGTTGAGTTGTGCATCACTGTGAAGAAGGGGTGTCACGTCAACAACCACGCCAAGAGCCCCTTCTGCACATGCATCCGGTTGGCCGCCTCCTCCACCACGACGCTCTGCGACCCGTCGATCACGCCGTCGGTCACCTCCTCGCCGCGCCGTGCCGGCAGGCAGTGCATGAAGAGCGCCTCGGGGCAGTGCTGCATGAGGGCTTCGTTGACCTGATAGGCCTGCAGATCCTGGAGGCGGCGGGCCCGCTCCTTCTCCTGCCCCATGCTGGCCCAGACGTCGGTGTAGACGGCCGCCGCGCCGGTGACGGCCTCGACCGGGTCGGTCGTCTGCACGATCTCGGCCTGCGGCACGACCGTGGCGAGGTGGGCGCAGAAGGCCGGTTCGAACTGATAGGCCTTCGGCGCCGCCAGCACGAAACGCATGCCGAGCAGGCCGCAGAGCATGGCGAGCGACCGGGCCACGTTGTTGCCGTCGCCCACGAAGGTCAGCGTGAGCCCGGCCACGCGGCCGACATGCCGCTTGAGCGTGTAGAGATCGGCCAGGGCCTGACAGGGATGGCAGTAGTCGGAGAGGCCGTTGATCACCGGCACACCGGCCACGGCCGCCAGTTGCACGATCGTGTCGTGGACCCGTGAGCGGCAGACGATCACGTCGACGTATTCCGACAGCACGCGGCCGAAGTCGGCGATGCTCTC
>CAYZFV010000415.1:0-3054 GCA_964477765.1 uncultured Candidatus Kuenenia sp. | reverse complement strand
CGGGCCACGCTAGGCCGCCCGGGAAACCTCCTCGTCGGCGATCGTCGTAAACAGTTCCACCCGCGGCTCGTCGGCGACCTCCTCCTCGGCGAGCACCTGGATTTCGGGAAGGTGGCGGGCGAACGCTGTGTGAATCTGGCTGCGAACCCCGCCCGGCACGACCAAGACCGGCGCTGCCCCCCGTTCCATGCCCGGACGGGCGGCCCGGCGGAGCCGGGCGAGGAGGTGGGGCGACGGCCGCGAGGAGCTGTCGGCCGTGAGTGCCGCCAGCGTGGCCGGCTCGAGTCGCATCACGGCCAGCCGCCCTTCGCGGTCACGGGCCCGGCGGCAGATCGTGCGGGCGACGTGCCGCCGCACCCTCTCGGCGAGCGCTTCCGGCCCGCGAGCCTCCTCCGCATGGTCGGCCATGATTTCCAAAAGCTCTGCCAGCGGCCTGATGGGCACGCTCTCCCGTAGCAAGACCTGCAGCGTGCGGTGGATCCGCGCCACGGTGAGCGCGCCGGGCACGATCTGGTCGACGACAGCCGGCTGGGTGGTGCGGAGCGACTCGATGAGCCGGGAGACGGCGTCGCGGGTCAGGAGGCGACCGGCAGACCGGCGAACCGAGGCCTCGATCCCACGGGTGATGATCGCCGCCTCATCGTAGACATCGGCGCCGCGTCGCCGGGCGGTCTCGGCCTGTGCCTCCCCGACCCAGAAGCCCCGCCGCCGCGAGAGCGGCTCGGTATCTTCCTCGCCGTCGAGTTCCGGCCCTCCGCCGGCGGCAGCCACGACGAACCTTTTCGCGGCCGGGATCTCCGTCTCCCACGTCACATCGCCGGCGATGGTGATCCGGACGGCGCGGTCGGCGAGCGACCCATCGTCGCGAAACTGGATGGCCGGCACCGGCAGGCCGAGGTCACCGGCCACGCGATGCCGCAGGTCAGCCGCGGCGGCCACGAGCGAGGCGGCATCGTCGGTCGGATCGGGTGCGATCAGCCGCACGAGCCCGCGGCCCACGGCGACCACGATTCGTTCGTCGGCCAGCACGGCGTCGGCGAGCGCCGGGGCGGGAGTGGCCGAGCCGGAGGGAGCCGCAGCGAGTGGCGTCGCCGAAGCGTTGCGGCCACGGCGGTGTACGAGCCAGGCCACGGCCAAGGTGAGGCCCGCCATGCCCGCCAACGGTGCCGGGGGCAGGTCGGTGAAACTCAGCAGTCCCAGGAAAATCGCGGTGATCACCAAGACATGGGGGCGGGCGGCAAACTGGCGGCCAAACTCCCGCGACAGGTCGACGGCATGGCTCGACCGTGAAATGAGCAGCCCCATCGCCACCGACACCAGCAGCGACGGCACGGCGCTGGCCAAGCCGTCGCCGATCGTCAGTCGCGAAAACACGCTCGCGGCCTTCGGAATCGGCATGCCATGTTGAGCCACGCCCACCACGAGCCCACCGACGAGGTTGACGGCCGTGATGATCACGCTCGCCACCGCCTCGCCGCGGACAAACCGGCTCGCCCCGTCCATGCTGGCGAAGAAATCGGCTTGCCGCTGGAGATCGATTCGCATCTCGCGAGCCTGCTCGCGGCTGATCGTGCCGGCCTGCACTTCCGTGTCGATCGCCATCTGCCGACCCGGCAGGCCGTCGAGGGCAAACCGGGCCGCCACCTCGCTCGTTCGGGTCGAGCCGGCGGTGATCACCACGAATTGAATGACCGCGATGATCGCGAAGATCACCGCACCCACCGCGATATCGTTGGCGGCGACAAACTCGCCGAACGCCTGCACGACCCCGCCGGCCGCGGCACTGCCGTCGACCGGGGCCCGGGTGAGAATCAGCCGGGTGGTGGCGATATTGAGCACCAGCCGAACGAGCGTGGCGCCCAGCAGAAACGTGGGAAAGATGCTCATTTCGAGCGGGGTGCGGGCGGCCAACGCCCCCAACAGCGCCAGCACGGCGAGCGTCAGGTTGGCGGCCAGCATCACGTCGACCACGGCCGCCGGCACCGGCGCCATCACCACGAGCACGGCCAGCAGCATGGCCGCCGGGATCACAAAGTCGAGCAGGTGGGCCGAGAGTCCGCGCGGAACTGCGACCGATGTGCCGGCTGATTGCGCCATGATGGAGGGCATGAGACTCGCGAAGATCGGAACGCCGACGACGGCCCCACCGCCTCGGAAGGTCGCCAGGAGGGTCGCAGGCGGGGGGACGGTAGCGAAGCCGCCAGCCACCGTCCAGATCGCTGAAACGCTGCTACAATCCTTTGTTTCACGCACATCCTTGCTTCCCGACCCCATGCACTTCGCCCGTTTCGGACTCGAATTTGATTATCCCGACAGCTGGTCGGTCGATACCGACGCCGCCGATGCCGACACTCCCGCAGTGACCGCCCATGCCCCCGACGGGGGCTTTTGGTCGGTGAGTGCCCATCCGGCCGGCACCGACCCCGAGAGCCTCGCGGAGGCTGTCTCCCGCCAGATGCGGGAAGAATATCGCGACCTCGACATGGAGGCGGCCGACAGCGAGGTGGCCGGTCGTCCGCTTGCCGGTTTCGATTTCAACTTCTACTGCCTCGATCTCACCAACACCGCTCACGTGCGAGCGCTCGCGACGCCGACAGCGACCTACGTCGTATTCTGTCAGGCCGAGGATCGGGAGTGGGACCGCATCAGCCCGGTCTTCGCCGCGATGACGGCCAGTTTTGTGCGGTCGCTTGCGTGACCCGCGGTGCTCCCGGCGAAGGTCTTCTGGTGACGCGGCTCGGGGTTGCCCGTGCCATCTCGCCGGACGCTCGCGAAGGGCATCCCTGCCCTTCGCTCGCTCGGATGCAGCTTGGCTTTCGGCATCCTGCCTGCGCTCGCTGCACACGCGGGCTTCTGTTTACGGTTTTCCGTGAGCGACCTAAGATTCAGGCTCTCCGGTGTCCGCCCGTGATCGACGTCGGCTTCCACAGAAAGTGACTTCCTTGCTCTCCTCCGTACTCCTCGCCGACGCCACGCTTGCCGCCACGCCTTCCGTTCCTGTCGGTGACAGTCCGATTCAGATGATCCATTGGCTCATCTTCGGGGCCGCGGTGG
>CAYZFV010000414.1:0-8938 GCA_964477765.1 uncultured Candidatus Kuenenia sp. | reverse complement strand
GACAAATGATCTTGATGGAGAGACGCTCGAGATGCTCGAGGAGCGTCTGGTCGAGTTTGCCGGCACGGTGCTCGTGGTGAGCCACGACCGTTCGTTTCTCGACAACGTGGTGACCAGCACGTTTGTCTTTGAGCCGTGCGACGGCGATGGGGCCTACGCCGTGAAGGAGTCCGTGGGGGGATACTCCGACTGGCTTCGGCAGCGGGCTCAGAAGCCTTCGACCGCTTCAACTGCGGCACGGCCCACCTCCACCTCGTCACCGCCTCCTGCGAAACCAGAGGCACCCAAGAAGAAACGGTCGTTTCACGAGCAGCGGGAACTCGACTCGCTCCCGGTCGTGATCGAAACGCTCGAGACCGAGGTGGCCGCGTTGCACGCGGCGATGGCGGAGCCCGACTACTACCGCCAGCCGGGTGACCTGCTCGCCCGCGATCAGGCCCGCCTCCGGGAGCTCGAATCCCGGCTGGCAACGGCATTCACTCGCTGGGAGGCCCTCGAAGCCACTGGCATGTGAGCGAGGCTCACGGCCGCATGCCGATGAAGATCGAGTTTCTGGTCTTGCCGGTCGGATGCGTTGGGCATGTGGCCACTTTCACGGTGAAGCCGGCCTCCTTCATGCGGCCCACGAACTGCCGATCGGCATCGGCCGACCAGACAGCCAGCCGACCGCGTGGTTTCAGGGCCGCCCGCGCCGTTGCCAAGCCCGCCGCCGCGTAAAGCCCGCGATTGCCGGCTGCCGTCAGGGCGATCGCGCCGTTATCGACATCGAGCATGATGCACTCAAACCGGCTGCGGCTGGCAGCCAGCACGTCGGCCACGTCACCGGCCACAATCTCGACCCGTGGGTCGTCGATCACGTCGGCCGCGAGCCGAAAGGCCGGGTTGCGATTCCAGGCGATCACCGCGGGCACGAGTTCGGCCACGACCACCGTCGCATCGGCTGCGACGTGCCGCAGCGTTTCGCGGAGGGTGAACCCGAGTCCAAGTCCTCCAATCAAGACTGCCGCCCGGTGACACTCTCGCAGGCCGGCGCAGGCCAACTCGGCCAGCCGCTCCTCCGAGAGGTGCTGGCGGGTCGACATGAGTTCCACGCCCCCCACCCGAATGGTAAACGCCCCATCATGCTCCCAGAGCGTGAGCGCGGTTCCATCGGGCGTCGTGGCCTGGTCAAGCAGCCGGGTCGGTTTCATGGTGCAGGCATCAGCCTGAAGCGGCCCTACCGTTGGATGGCGATCACGCCCACGGCGAGGCGGCGGTCGGTGAAGTAGGGATCACCGCCGCCGTTGCGGCCTTCCGGCAGCTGGTGGAACTGGTCTACCCAGTAATACCCGTCAAGGGCTCCCGCCCGAATGACATCGCTCACCAGCTTGTTGCGTTCTTGGTCGATGTCGGGACTGATCTTGTGCGTGATGCCCCCCGTCGTGCGACTGAGTTCGACCCGCTCGTCGAAAGTGGCCGCGCCCAGCCACAGTGGCTTGGCGTTTTCATCGACCTCGTGAGACCGCCAGAAGCGAACGTGGTGCCGTTGCTTCGGGCTGTTGCCGACCGGCTGCTCGAAGGCCGCGTCTTGCTTGCGACCCCAAAGATAGAGCGTGCTGACCGGAGCGTGGGCGTAGGGCTTGCGGAGCACCACATCGGCCGCGATCCGGATCGACGTTTGCAGCGTGACCGGATCGGCGGCGTACCAGCCGGCTGCGGCGAGCACGCGGTGCAGCTCTTCCTCGGTACCGATAAAGGCCACGTTGATCGCATCGCCCACATGCCCGGCAGACGTGGTGGTATGTCGCGGCGAGCGACCGAGCGCGGGGTGGCCGTCGATCGTCCCTGTGGGCGCGCCAGCGAGGGGTTCGGCGACAGTATGACAGGGGCTTATGGCCCCACACACGAGAACAATCAACAGGACTGGCATCCACCAGTCCCGACAGGACGTGCGCCTTTGTGGGATCGGAAACGATCTGTCGGGTGGAAAAATCATGACGATGCCTCTCGGGATTCCCTCTCCTGCCGTTTTTTCGGGTTCCGCAGAGTGAATGTGGCGGTCAGTTGATGGACCATTTCGGTGAATCGTCGGCGGGATTTCGGTGGTTCAGGTGGGGCGGATGGGCGGTCTTGAATGGCGTTCCATGCCAGCCGATCGATCACCGCCTCTACGGCAGAGCGGACATCGTCGATCCAGGGTGAATCATCTTGCATGTGCCGCCACGCAGCAGCCTGCTCGGTTTCAGATCGAACCGGTATGCGGAGTGCTTGGGGCCACCAGGCCGCCTGATCGGCAATATCGACCAGTTTACGCACAAGATCCGACCGGGAGTGACGTGATTGTTTCCATGCGGCGCTGAAGTGGAGGGCTGTAGGACTCCGTATCGAGCCCGCCGCTTGGCCGCCGCCAAGCATGCGTCGCCACAGGATCCAGTCTGCCGCCGCGGGCACGTCTTCGGGCCAGTAGCCAGCCCGCTCCAACGCCTTCCGAGGGTGCCCCACACAAGACATCGGAATCGTGTTGCGGTGGACCAGAAATTCTTCCCGCTCGTCGGCAAACTCCAGGTTTGTGCAGAATGGCACGATGACGCCGTCAGTCGAGACCCAGAGAGGCCGGCTGTATGCCCATTCGACTTCCGGGCGATCGAGGCACTCTCCGAGGACTGCGAGGTGATCGCGGAAGAGGAGGTCGTCATGGGCGATATAGGCGATGTATCGGCCCCGTGCCTGCCGGAGGGCGACGTTTCGATTCGCGTATCCGAAAGAGGGAGCCTTCGGGAGATCGAGAAGGCGAATCCTCGGGTCGGTGAATGAGCGCACGACGTCAACGGTGTTGTCGGTGCAGCCGTCACAGGCAACCAGGAGCTCAAAGTCTGGCTCGGTTTGTTCAAGAACCGACGCGATCGCAAGCCCAACGACATCGCTACGGTTATGAGTGGGAAGGAGGACACTAAACCGCGGCGCCGAGGCAGTCATCCGCCGATGGTCCCCGGAGGAAAGGTGTGGGGAATGAATGGCGAATCGAGGGGAAGTCGCCACTTGTCGGGTGATTCATGGTCGTATTGCACGGTTGGAAAGTTGACGACGACCACATCACGGTCCCCGATATTGTGGTCGGCATGCCACACGTTGGCAGGAATATTCACAACGCATCGGTCTCGCTCGGAAAGCACGATGCGGCAGACTTCACCATGCGTCGAACTCATGGGCCTCGGGTCGTAGAGAACGAGTTCCATTTCCCCGGACAGGATCGCATATCGATCTTCGTGCCTCGTATGGAGCCCCCAGCCTTTGACGACTCCCGGTCGAACGGAAAATGTGTACGCGTAGACAAGTGGGTCGGGGTGAAAGTTCCAGCGTGGATCGAAAAGTTCCGTGACCGTCCCACGGCGATCGGTATGAGTCACAAGGCGGCGAACGACGACTCCCTCCGTCAGCCGCCGAACTGGCTCGCCGGACGGGGTCACGGTGCAGTCGTCCTGCGTTGCCTCGGCGAGCATTCGGCTGAGCAGCGAAAAAGAATGATTCCCGTGAAGACCGCAGTCTGATTCCATCGTGCCACCCGCGTTGCCCGCCCCGAAAAACCCAGTTTCGGGAAGTCGTTCGATCCCATCGAAGAGACGGTAGCGGAGGTCGGTTTCCGGCCTCAATGCCATCTTTTTGGCCAAAAATCAGCGCGGAACCGATCGGGAGGGATGTGCGGCCCGTGGCGGCCGGCGGGTGCCTCCCCACAGGAGTTGAAGTCGCGGTGACGCGAATGAGCGGTTTCCGACAATCGCTGTGGCAGGCTCGGCTTCAACAGTCGGGTGACGGTGCCCAGACGTGAAGCATCAGTTACGAGCACAGTTACACCCTCTCAAAATCGTACATGAGATCGTACGAATCAGACGCATGTGATCTCGCTCCGGCTCAGTCCAGCAGTCGCGCTGTTTCGCGATCCCCCCGCGGTCGCCACAGGCCATGCGGATGTATGCCGGCTCGATTCTCTCCCCCGGCTGGCCGTGTTGATGGGCATGCTCAAAGCGTCTGGCGGCATAGTTGGTCTGATATAGCATTGAATTTACTTGCCTCAAGGCTATGATCAGTCGACGGCTGTTTTGTGTTCTTTCCTGTTCACACGTTTTTCAAAGGTCAGGTAACTTTCATGTCAGAGAAAAGTGCGGTCGCCAAGAAGCCCGGTAAGGAAGTCAACAAGTCCGAGGAAATCCGCAAGGTTGCGACCGGCATGAAGGCCAAGGGGGAGAAACCCCGCCCGGTGGCGATCATCGCGACCCTCAAGAAGCAGGGCGTGATGGTTTCGTCGCCGCAGGTCAGCATGGTTCTCAAGCGGATGGGCTTCCGGCCCCGGAAGCGTCGCAAGGCCGGCAAGCCCGCGGCCGCCGGCAAGGTCGCCGCAGCGAAAGCCGCTCCGTCGCGGAACGGTGCGATCTCGGTTGACGACCTGCTGACCGCCAAGAAGGTGGCGTCGACGTTTGGCGGAGCCGATCGGGCGATTGCCGCGCTCTCGGCCCTCAAGCAGTTCGAAGGTCGATAAGCCGTAGGCCGTCCCAAATGGTTCGATTCACGGGCCCGTAGGATGAGGATTGATCCTCGCCTGCGGGCCCGCTGCGTTTGTCGGAGTGGCGGAGCTGCGGCATTTGACGGGTTTCCGACAGGCAACTTATTCTCCTCATGCAGCTCGTTCGGATGGACACCGAGGCAGTCAGGCTGCGGCAAGGAGGCTGATGTGAGGGCTGAAACGGCACGGCGGCGGGCGGTGCGGAGAGTGGCAACGCTCGCCCGGATGCTGCCCTGGATGCTGGCTTGGACGCTGTCTTCGGCCGGCTCTCACGCCGTTGCCGCTGAGGCGATTTCCGGGCGGGGGGCCAAGGAGCACCCGCTGCCGCTGCCGACCAGCATGACGCATATCGAGTACGAAAAGATTCTCTTTCCGTACGTCAAGAGCCGGGCCTACGCCACGCAGCTCGGCTGGAGCCACGACAAGCGGATTCGTGACACGGGCCCCTATGTCAAGGGTGTCTCCTTCGGCACGCATCCGGCGGTGCGATGTTACTACTCGCCGAAGGTGATGTATTGGCTTACGGGCGACCCGGCGTTCTGGCCCGAAGGCCGCGATGCCGGCCTCGCCCCGCCCAAGGAGCCACGGGAAGGCGTGATTCCCGATGGCGGCATGATCGTGAAGGAGATGCTGCCGCCGCCAGCCCGCCGCTACGACGGCATGACGGAAGCCGAGATCGAGACGATCATGCGGCTGCCGACCTCCCCCGGCTTGGACATCATGATCAAGGATGCGGCAGGCTCGCCGAGCGGCTGGTTTTGGGCGAGCGCCTTCGAGGGGCAGCAGTACGACGAGCCCGGCTCGTTTCCCTATCCCCAGGCGGGGTTTGTGATGGCCTGTGTCCGCTGCCATTCGGTGGCGGAGGAGGGGGGCACGTTTTCGTCGCTCCGGAACATTACCGGCTTCCCGGGCGACCCGATCCAGTTTTTCGTCGACGACACCTGGCGCGACATCCCCACCGCCCAGCAGCCCTACGGCTTCACCCGCGGCCGGGAACCGCCCGAGTTGCGGGCGCCGCAGGGGCCCGGCCCGGCCCGGCCCGACTTCGCCTTCATGCAGATGTTTCCCGCCACCCGGCATGTCACCTACCCCGAGGTGCAGAAGTTTCCGCCGGAATCCAATGATCATGTGCCGCCCCATGCGACGGTGCCTACGCGGCATCTCACGTCGGATCAGTGCATGATGTGCCACAGCGGAGCCAATAGTAAGCACGCCTTCGGGCCGATCATGTTTCTCGAGACCGATCGCGGCGGGCTCAACGTGTCGCCCTACGGCGAGTGGCGGTGGTCACCGATGGGGCTCGCCGGCCGCGATCCCGTCTTTCACGCCCAGCTGGAAAGTGAGATCTCGCGACTCGAGGCCGAATTCCCTCCCGAGAAGGCCCGGCTCTTCGGCGACCAGGTCGCCAACACCTGCCTCCGCTGCCATGGCGCGATGGGCAAGCGGCAGTACGACCATGACCGCGGCCGGGCCGACGAGCCGTGGCATCCGGAGGCTTCTTTCGACCGTGAATGGTTTCACGTGGCCGATCAGAGGCATCCCCATCATGCCTACGGCGCCCTCGCCCGCGACGGCATCAGCTGCACCATCTGCCACGGCATGGTCGAGGAATACAAGGGTCTCGGCGACTTCCTCGCCAATTCGATCACCGGTCAATACAAGGCCGGGCCGGCCACCGAGATCTACGGCCCCTTTGCCGACGTCGTCACCAAGCCGATGCAGGTGACGCTCGGAGCCGCGCCCAAGGCGAGCCCGTTTCTGCAGTCGTCGCGGATGTGTGCGACCTGCCACGTGATCAATCTGCCGGTGGTCGATTGGCCGCTCGACCAGCCGCCGCCCGCCGCCGACGCCCCGCCGGGCGATCACGTGCAGCAGCTGCTCGCCTCGGAAAAGAATCCACACTTCCAGGGCTTCATGCACCGCATCGAGCAGGCCACCTATCTCGAGTGGCTCAACAGCAAGTATCAGGATGAGTTTGGCAAGACGGCCGACTCCCGGAGCTGCCAGGATTGCCACATGCCGAAGGGCTACGAGAGCCCCGACGGTCTGGTGCAGGTCGATCAGATCAAGACGAAGATCGCAGTGCTGCAGGATCAGGAATATCCGGAGGCCGACAACCGCATTCCGGTGGCGGAGCATACCGTGCGGTTTCGCAAGGAGGGCTACCGGCGGCACACGTTCCAAGGGGCCAATGTCTACCTGATGGAGCTCTTCCGCCAGTTCAACGACGTGCTCGGTGTCCGGCTGAAGGACTACGAAACGGGCGTCGAAGGAATCCACTTCGCGATCGACAACTATGTACACAACGCCCGCAAAAACACCGCCACGCTCGAACTGCTCAACGTGGAGACGGCCGGGCAGACGATCGCGGCCGATGTGAAAGTGACCAATCTCACCGGCCATCGGCTGCCGAGCGGTGTCGGGTTTCGACGGCTGTGGATCGAACTCTTGCTCGTCGACAGCACATCCGGCAGCGACCGCATCATCTGGGCGTCGGGGATGACCAACGGCGCCGGGGTGATTTTGGGCGGCGACGGCAAGGTATTGCCGAGCGAGTTTTTCGATTCCGACGACGCGGCCGGCGGCGGCACGCAGGCCTACCAGCCGCACCACCGCCTGATCAGCGAGCAAAATCAGGTGCAGATCTACGAGGAGCTCACCCGCGACGCCCAGAGCCGCTTCACCACAAGCTTTCTGCATCGGGCCCACGACGTGAAAGACAATCGGCTGCTGCCGATGGGCTGGTCGGCCAAGGGGCCGAGCCCGGCGATGCCTGCGGCCTTCGTGGAGGCGACGCATCCGCATGGCGTGGGCGACGACCCGCAGTATCAAGACGGGCAGGGCAGCGACATCGTCAGCTACCGGATCACCGTGCCGGAATGCTTCGACTGCAAGAAGCTGCGGATCAAGGCGACGCTCTATTCGCAGGCCTGGGCGCCGTATTACCTCCGCGACCGCTTCACCGACATCCCGCCGGGGCCGGCGGGGGAGGCGCGGCGGCGGCTTTTCTATCTCACCTCACACCTGAAGACGGAAGGCACCGTGATCGAGGGCTGGAAGTTCGAGATCGCCACCGACGAGGCGGTGATCACAGAAGAACAGCAGACGACGGCGATTCCCGACAAGCGGTGTGGGTAGTGCCAGGCGAAGATCCTCGTTCGCAGATGTATCCTGGAGAATCGATCGATGCTCGCGCATGATCTGCTCGCGGTGGCCACGTGGAATCCCTGCGTCACCGACATGATCCACGTGGCCAACGTGCTCTATCTGCTCTCCTACATGGTCCGCGACATCCTCTGGCTGCGGGTGCTCTCGGTGGCGGCGGGCCTCTGCCTGATGCCCTACTACTGCCACTGCGGTGATCACCCGCTGTGGGCCCCGATCTCATGGAATGCCCTGTTTGCGGCGGTGAACGTGGTGCAGATCGTCCTGCTCGTGGGCGAGCGGTGGCCGCGGAGTCTTTCCGGGCCGCAACGGCAGCTTTACGAAAACATTTTCCCGGAGCTCTCGCCCGGCGAGTTCGTGAAACTCATGAAGATGGGCACGCAGCGGGAGGTGCCGGCCGGTGAGCAGTTGGTCGCGCAGGGCGGCGTGGTCGAAGACATGACGGTGCTGCTGCAAGGGGCGCTCGAGGTGCGGGCCGACGGCCGGGCGATCGCCCGGCTGCGGCCGGGGCAGTTTGTCGGGGAGATGAGCTTCATCACGGGCGAGAAAGCGTCGGCCGACGTGATCGCGACCGAGCCCTCGACGGTCGTGAGTTGCTCGCAGGCGAGCCTGCATGAGTTGCTCGACGCCAAGCCGGCGCTGGCCCTCAAGATTCGCGCCGCCCTCGGCCGCGACGTCGTCGCCAAGCTCCGGGCCCACGCCGGGAACGGTGCATGAGGCACCCTTCTATGGAGCCAGTCTTGGATCGCCAGGGTGGGCCGGTATGCTGGTGCCACTCCGGCGGGGGCCGATGCCGTTTCTACGCATCGCCCGATTGCCAACTCTTCATGAAGGATTCGCATGCACGCGACTGATGCTCACGGTTCCTCTCACGCACCCGTTCCGCTCGCGATGACGCGGCTGGGGGTGATGATGTTTCTGGAGTTTTTCCTGTGGGGCGCGTGGGCCGTGCCGATGGGGAAGTATCTGGCCACCGTGTTCGCCGACCAGGCTGATGTGAGCGGGATCATCGGGCAGGCCTACTCGACCGGGTCGATCGCCGCCATCATCGCGCCGCTGTTTGTCGGCCTGTTGGCCGACCGCTTCTTGCCGGGGCAGGTCGTGCTCGGCGTGCTGCACCTGATCGGGGCGGCGCTGCTTGTCGCCGTCGCCCGGGCGACCGACCCGAGTTCGTTTTACTGGCTGGGGGGCGGGGCCGGGCGCCCTCGCCTTCCGCCGCCCCCCCCCGCGGGTCGT
>CAYZFV010000413.1:0-9757 GCA_964477765.1 uncultured Candidatus Kuenenia sp. | reverse complement strand
CTGCTCCACCTCGGTGAGCGGATGGAGGGTCTCCAAGCCGAGCTTCGTGAATTTCGCCACATCCAGCGTGTCGCCGGAGATCGCGGCCATCATCATGTTGGTGAAGGAGTCGAAATCCTGCTGCCCCTCGCCGCTCCCGAGGTAGACGCCCAGCCGCGTTGGATCGGCCGGCAGCCCCTTCTCGAGGCCGGCGTCGCGCATCGCCTGCAGGGCAGCCCAGGCGGCGAATCGCGTGTGCCGACCGCAAAACTCCCACCGCGTGGGATCCTCACCCTCGTCGGCCACGCTCCAATTGCGCACCTCGGCCGAGATCTTCGTGGGAAACTTGGAGGCGTCGAAGACGGTCGTCAGCCCCACGGCCGACTTGGCCGCCTTGAGGTTTTCCCAGAGGTGCTCCACCTTCACACCCAACGGCGTCACGCAGCCCATGCCGGTGATCACGACCCTCCGCCTGCCGGCACTCATCGCGTTGTTTCCTTCTTGAAGGGCTCAGCCGCCGCAGCTCACCAGTCGGGCCGCGTCAGGGGCTGCCCGGCCTCGTCGCGGCCAACGTCATAAATATGCATCTGATCGAGCCACCGCAGCAATTCCTCCGGCTCGAAGAGCTTCGGCACGCCGTCGCCCGGCTCCAGATGGGCGAAGAAAATTTCCGCCTCGCCCTGCACCTCGTCGCCGACGGTCGTCTTCACGCGGGTCAGCGACCCAGCCGGCTTGAGGTCGAGGATCTCGGCGCGAAACTTGAGCGTGTCGCCGGGAACGGCGTCGAAGTGAAACTCGGCGCCGGCCACCTTGGCCAGCACGACGCGACGGTTGTAGTCGATCGCCTCGGCGACCAGCAGCCCGGCGGCCTGGGCCATTCCCTCCACGATCAGCGAGTTGGGCATCAGCGCCACACCCGGAAAGTGGTCGTGCATGTGCTCTTCCGCCAGCGACACGTTCTTCACGGCCGTGGCATGCTTGCCCCGCACGAATTCTTCGAAGCGATCGATCCAGAACCAACGCATGGCGGATATCCGGCCGGCCGATCAGCCGCCCACCTTGCTCTGCACGTATCGCACCATGTCTTCCACGGTGAGCGTGTTGGCAAAGTTTTGCACGCTCGGATCGGCCTCGAACTTCGCCAGGTCGGCAAACGGCATCCGCGCCTTCAGCGCCGCCAATCCCGCCGCGTTCAGCTTGCCGTCGGCGACGTACTCGGTGCTCGACAGCACGTCTTCAGGGAACAGTTCGCCACGCGGAATCTTGATGCCGAAGGCCTTCTCGAGGCGAAACACGATGTCGAGGAAATCGATCGACTCGGCGCCGAGATCACCGACCATCGTCGCCGTGGGCGACACCTCGTCTTCGTCCACGCCGAGGGCATCAACGAGAGCGGCCCTCACCTTCTCATAGATTTCATCACGCGACGGCATCGACTGGTACCTTGGGAAAACAGGGAAACGACGAAACGCTGGACGCCGGTTGTACTGTCGGCCCGCCAGATTGGGAACCCGAAGCCGGCCGAACCAGACGGGCGCCAGCCATACAACCGCGAAAACCCGCAGCCGGCGGCGGTTTCCCGCCGTGGTCAGCGGGCCAGCGAGGGGACGCCCGGCAGCGGTGCGGCGGCCGGCATGGCCACGCTCGGCCCCCCGTAGACCACCCGCCGCGGCGCGGCTCCGCCCCGCGACGCGGGGGGGAGGATGCTCCACAGCTTTCGCATCTCCGACCGCACCCGCGCGTCGATCGCGTCGCCGTAGGGCCGCCGGTCGGCCATGTTGTAGCGTTCGAGGACGAGCCGCGCCGTCAGGCTCGTGCGATCTCCCACGGTGCCGCTGGCCTTTACCTTGGTCGTGGTTTCGTCTTGCGACACCACCTCGGCCGTGACCGTGAGAATCCGCCCCGGCTCCACGAAGTCTCCATACTTCACGTTCTTCGCCTGCCGCAGCACCACGATGCTGTGGGCGAAGTCTTCTCCGAGGCGAATCGTCCAGGCGGCGGCCTGAGTCATCGCCTCGAGCATCAGCACACCCGGCATCACCGGGAAGCAGGGGAAGTGATCGGCGAGGTATTCCTCGGAGAGCGAAAGCGTCTTGATGGCCGTAATGCTCTTGCCGGATTCGACGGCGGTGACTCGATCCAGGAGGGTGAAACGCATGGCGGCTCCGTACTCGATTCGCGGTGGCAGGAAGGGCCGCAGTATACCGCCCGACACGCCCCTGCCCACACCCGGCGGCCACTCTGGCACCATTTTTTCCGCGGCTGCCACGCTGACAGCCTGGCCCGATCGCTGCGACCGCAAAAGTTTCTCAGGCCGTGACTGCTGACGCCGGTTTTGCAGCCGATTCACCCGCCCCACCGCAGAACCGAAACCGAAACACCTGTCCACTCACCGCTCTGGCACGCTCGTTGCATTTCCCTTCGGCGGCACCTGCGGCGCGGAGCCGCGGGTTGCCTTCCGCCACTGTCGCTGCGAAGGATGGGTCGCGGTGTCCGCACCGCGGTTGCACGCCTCCAGGGACGGTGTCGATTTGCCACACCATCACCGAGGAGCATTGAGATGCAAACGTTTCGTGCGGGCTTCGCGCTCCCGCTGGAAGAACTGCGCGACGAAATGGATCGCCTCTGGACGTCGCTCACCGCCGCGCCGCCGCTGCATGGCTGGGGCACGGAGCAGCCAACCGGCCGCTTTCCTGCCGTCAACATGCGGGACCGCGACGACGCGATCGTGATCGAAGCCGAACTGCCCGGGCTCGACGTCGGCGACATCGACATCGCCGTCACCGCCGACGAGTTGACGTTGAAGGGCACGCGGCCCGAAGTCACGGTGCCGGCAGGCGATGGCGAGGCAGCCAAGCAGGAGGCTGCAAAAATCACCTGGCTCCGCCGCGAGCGGGGCACGGGCGCGTTCGAGCGGCGGCTGAGTCTGCCCGTGGCCGTCGATGCGTCGCGGGTCGAGGCCCGGCTTGTCGACGGTGTGCTGACGGTCACCTGCCCGAAGGCACCGGAAAGCCAGCCCCACAAGGTCGCGGTGCGGACCGGTTCGTGATGGCGGCTGCCCCAGATTCCCTTCCCACTTTTTCCAAGGAGATTAATCCCATGAGTTCTTCCCTGACCACGACCGTTCCCAGCACCCCCGGCCATCAGACTGCCGGTGAGCCGAGCCTCACCTACCAGCCGCATGTCGACATCTGCGACACCGGCGGCGGCCTCTCGATCCGTGCCGACATCCCGGGCGCCGGCGCCGACTCGATCGACGTGGCGTTTGACGATGGCGTGCTGGCGGTGCAAGCGAAAGTGCCTACCCGCGAACTGCCGGGCCGCGTGCTGCGGCAGGAATATGGCATCGGCGACTACCGCCGATCGTTTCGGCTGGGCGACGGCTTCGATGGCGCGCAGATCACGGCCGAGTATCGGCGGGGCGTGCTCTCGATCGACGTGCCTCGGCTGGCGGCGGTGCGTCCGCGGAAGGTCGAAGTGCGGGCCACGCACGGCTGACCGTGATCGTTGTTTTGTGTCTGAGACCCATTTCCTGAGAGAAGGAGCAAGCGATGAACCTGATTCCTTTTCGCACGAAGCGGACCAGCGGCATCGAGGCCGGCAACATGGCGACCCTCGCCGACTTTCGGAACGAGATGAACCGTCTCTTCGAGGGCTTCTTCAGCCGGCCGCTGATGATGCCGACTTGGTTCGAGCAGGTGGAGCCGGGGCAGTGGATGCCGGCGATCGACATGTCGGAAGACGAGTCGAAGATCCACGTCCGCGCCGAGCTTCCCGGCATGGGTCCGGAGGATGTCGACGTGAGCGTGTCGGAAGACCGGCTCGTGATCGCCGGCGAGAAGAAGACCGAGTCGGCCAAGGGGGGCAACGGCTGGGCCCACCGGGAGAGCCACTATGGGTCGTTCACGCGGGCCATCCCGTTGCCGGAGGCGGTCGATCCATCGCAGGTCACGGCCCGCTACGACAAGGGCGTGCTCACGGTGGAACTCATCAAGTCTCCCACCGCCGCCTCACGGAAGGTGCCCGTCCAGATCGGCGGCGAGTGACTATCCGCGATACGGGAAGGCCCGGCTCGGGGGCGGCAACCGGCCTCACGCAACTCGTGCTATCTTCGGGGCCGTGGGTAACAGTCGCCCGCGGCCCCGATCTTTTCTGTGTTCTGTCCGTGGAATTGCCGATGCCTCTCATCCTTGATCGATCTGCCGGCCACTTGGCGACGTCCGGCAACACGCCGCTGGCGATCGACTTCTCCGGGATCACGCCCGACCGGTTGGTCGGCCGCTCGGCGGCGGAGATCGCCCGCCTGCCAATCTTGGCCGATGAGCGGCCGTGCGCGGTCGGCGACGTTTGCCAGGTGCATGGCACCGCCGACGACGGCCGCATCGAATGCCACGGCGACTTCACGCGGGTTCACTGGCTGGCCGCCGGGATGCGGTGGGGCGAGATGGTGGTTGCCGGATCGGTCGGCCGCCATGCCGGCGACGGAATGATCGGAGGCCGCCTGAGCATCGGCGGCGACGCGGGTGACTGGTTGGCCGCGGAGCTTGCCGGTGGCACCGTGCATGTCGCGGGCCATGCCGGCGACAACGTCGCCGCCGCGCTGCCCGGGAGCCAGCATGGAGTGCGCGGCGGCATGGTGCTCGTGGAAGGGAATGCGGGCAGCCTCGCGGGGGCCCGGATGCGACGCGGCATCGTCGCCATCGGCGGCGACTGCGGCCCGGCAGCCGCCCTGGAGTTGCGGGCCGGCACCGTGTTCGTGGTGGGGACGGTCGGCCGGAAGGCGGGGCTGGGAATGCGGCGCGGGTCGCTCGTGGCGGCCTCCAGCCTGCCTCCGATTCCGCCGCTCTTCCGCCGCGGGTCCCTCTGGCTGCCGACCTTTCTTCCCCTGCTGGCCGCCGGCCTGAGAAGGGCCGGATTTCGGGCGGTCGAGTCGCTCGGCGACGCCTTCCGCCGGCCCTGGCAGCAGTGGCATGGCGATCCGCTGGCCGGCGGCCGGGGAGAGATTTTCCACCGCGGGGGCCTCAGCCCGGCCGTTTCCTGAGGGCCGCTTTCGTTGCCCCCAGTTTTCGGCTAGCCTTTGGGGCTCCGCTGAGCGCAGCGGATTTGACTCCTTTCAGCCTTCGACGCCCTATGCCCACGATCAGCCAACTCGTTCGCAGTCGCCGCCGACCCAAGCGGAAGTTTTCCAAGTCGCCCGTGCTCGACAAGTGCCCGCAGAAGCGGGGCGTGTGTTTGCAGGTGCGGACGATGACCCCCAAGAAGCCGAATTCCGCCCTGCGGAAGATCGCCCGCGTGCGGCTCTCTAATCAGAAGGAAGTCACCGTCTACATTCCGGGCGAAGGGCACAACCTTCAGGAGCATTCGATCGTGCTCGTCCGAGGCGGCCGTGTCCGCGACCTCCCGGGTGTGCGTTATCACATTATTCGCGGTGCCCTCGACACGCTGGGTGTGCAGGGCCGCAAGCAGTCTCGCAGTCTCTACGGCGCCAAGAAGGGGTAAGCAGAAGGCTCTCGCATCATGGGAAGTATCACCGCCAGTCGTGAACAACTCCGTCCCGACCCGAAGTTTGGGTCGCTGCTTGCCAGCAAGTTTATCAACTGTCTGATGGTCGACGGGAAGAAGAGCGTGGCGCAGAGCGTCTTCTACCGGGCGCTCGACATCGTGGCGCAGAAGATCAACGACGCCGAGCCGATCGAGGTCTTCACCCGCGCGGTGGAGAATGTGAAGCCGGCCGTCGAAGTGCGTTCGAAGCGGGTGGGCGGTGCCGCCTACCAGGTGCCGATGCAGGTCAATCGCAACCGGCAGCAGTCGCTGGCGATCCGCTGGATCCTGCAGGCCGTCCGCGACAAGAAGGGTCGCGGCACCCATGAGAAACTGGCGGAAGAAATCGTCGCCGCCTACAAGCGGGAAGGCGTGGCCGTTACGAAGCGGGAAAATGTTCATCGTATGGCCGACGCCAACAAGGCCTTCGCGCACTTCGCGTGGTAACGCGTAGGACTGCTTCCCTGTAGGACTGCTTTCCCAGCTGTCATGACAGGTCGGGAGACCTTTCCTACATTGGGTCACGACGGGTCGGGAGACGTGTCCTACATCTCGCCGTGGATCGTGATGACGATCCGGCGGGGGCCGCCGGAGAGGCGGTGTTCGCAGAGATAGATACCCTGCCAGGTGCCGAGGCAGAGCCTGCCGTCGCGGATCGGCAGGCTCACCGAACTCCCGAGCAACGAGGCCTTCACGTGGGCCGGCATGTCATCCGACCCCTCGCCGGTGTGAATATAGGGAAGTGTCTCGGGGGCGATGCGGTCGAACGCCATTTCCAGATCGACCGGCACATCGGGGTCGGCATTCTCATTGACCGAGAGGCTCGCCGAAGTGTGCCGGATGAAGACGTGCATCAGCCCGACCCGCAAGCAGCCAAGCTCCGGCACCGCCGCCACCACCTCCGCCGTGACGAGGTGAAAGCCGCGACGCCGCGGCCGCAATTCGATCTCCCGCTGGATCCATGCCATCGGCCGCCCGCCTATCGCACGCGAACCCGGGCCGGCAGCATCATCAACGGCCGGCCAGACGTGACCAGCGTGAGGGCATCGAGGTGCTCCAAGAATGCCTCCACCCCCGGCAGCCCGGTCAGAAACGTCAGCACCGCCGCCTTGGCGACCGGGGCCGCTTCAGGCCCGGTCTGGCCAAACAGGTCTTCAAAGAGGCCCCGCGGCTCGGGCAACAGCAACCGCTCGAGCGTCTCGTCGGCCGCGATGCCGGCCAGCTGCCGCGCCTCGTCGACGGCGTCGTCGAGTGTTCCCAGACGGTCGACCAGCCCCAGTTCCTTGGCCATGCGGCCGGTAAACACCCGGCCCTCGGCAAGCGTGGTGAGCTTTTCGCTGTCGAGGTGGCGGCCATCAGCCACCTTCGAGGTGAAGAGCCGATAGATGTCTTTCATCGTGCCGAGGAAGGCTTCGCGCTCATGATCGGTGAAGGGGGCCTGCATCGACAGCCAGCCGGCATTGCGGCCCTTGCTGACCACGTCGGTGTGGACGCCGACCTTGCCGAGCGCCTCCCCGACGGCGATCTTGCCGCCGACCACGCCGATCGAGCCGGTCAGCGTGCCCGGCGCCGCCACGATCCGATCGGCCGCCACCGCCACGTAATATCCGCCGCTGGCGGCCGTGTCAGACAGGCTTGCCACCACCGGCTTGTGGGGGCGTTCGGCCTCCCGCCAGATCAGGTCGCTGGCCAAGGCAGAGCCGCCAGGGGAATCGATCCGCAGCACGATCGCCGCCACACTCGAGTCGGTGGCCGCCTGCCGAATCGACTTGATGACTGCGTCAGTGCCGCCGCCCCCACCGCCCAGCAGCCCTTCGGCTCCCTTGCCCTCCCGAATCTCACCGGTGAGGTGCACGATGGCCACCCGCTTGTCGCGGCTCTTGGCGGACTTCTTGCCACTCCCGGAAAACATCTCGAGCAGCTTCACCATGCCGCCGATGCCGGAAAAGTCGTTGTCGATTTCGCGGGCCGCGTAGTTGCGGGCCACCTTCGGCTCGTTGATGTCGACCCGAGAAGCCAGCCCGCTGATCACCTCATCTTCGTAGGCGACCGCATCGATCAGCCCCGCCTCGAGGGCGGCCTCGGGGGTGAACACGCCGATGTCGACGAGTTCCTGGGCCTGCTCGACTGCCAGGCCCCGAGCCGCCGCCACCCGTTCCACGAGCTGCTCATAGAGGTCGCCGACAAACTCCTCATACTGCGCGCGAAGCTGCGGGCTCATGCTCGTGCGGGTCAGGGGTTCGCCCGCCCCCTTAAATTCGCCCACCTGGAGAATCTCGGCATCGACCCCAAGCGTGTCGAGCATCGCCTTGAAAAACGTGACCTCGACCCGCACGCCCGTGATTTCGAGGGTCGCGGCCGGGGGCATCGAGACGGTGTCACAGGCGGCGGCGAGACAGTAGGGCACAGGCCCGCCGCTCACGAGGTGGGCGGCCACCGGCTTACCGGCCTTCCGCACCCGGGCGACGGCAGCAGCGATTTCCTCCATCCTGCCGCGGCCGATGTCAGGGCTCGCGATCGACAGCACGAGGCCCTTCACCTTCGGATCGCTGCCAGCCTGGTCGATTCGCTCCACGATCCGGTGCAGGCGGGGAGAGACGTCGGCCAACACCCCGCTCTGCCCGACTCCTTCCGGGAGCGAACCCGATACCACGATGTGGGCGATGGTCCGCGCCGACTTGTTATCCGTCTCCGCGGCACCGGACTGGCCCGGCCAGGCGACGCCGGCAGCCACCACAAACACCGCCCAAATCAGCTTTTCCATGGCTTTCATACACTCCGGGGCTATGACAAATCCTGATCTAATGTATCCTCCCGAGGAAAAAAATCCGAACACTCCTCTTGAAAATGAACTGCCGTATAGTAGGATACCTTCGTCCAGCCGAATGATTCGGCGGCCGTTCCACCACTCAGCCCAGGAAAGCCTTCGCCCATGTCCAAGACCGCCTCGAAACGGAAGTCCGCCGCCAGCCGCACGACCGCCCGCTCCGCCAAGCCCAAGGGCCGCCGGCCCGCCTCGCGCAAGTCGCGGGCCTTGATGCCGGGCAAAAATGGCCTGTTCGGCGTGCCGGCCGGTGAGGAAGAGGATTCCGAAGGCACGCCTACCGAGCGGCAGATGGAGATCTACGCCTTTATTCGCGACAAGATCCACAGCCGCGGCTACGGGCCGACGGTCCGGGAGATCGGGCAGGCGTTCAAGATCAAGTCTCCCAATGGCGTGGTCTGCCATCTCAAGGCACTGGAGCGCAAAAACATGATCACCCGCGGTAAGAATATGTCGCGAGCGATCGAACTGGTCAACGAGCCGGCCCATCTCCGCGGCCTGCCGATGGCGGGCTGGGTGGCGGCCGGCACGCTGCGGCCTGCCGAAGAGATGGTCGACCGGGTCGACTTCGAAAACCTGTTCAATCGCGACAACCACTTCGTGCTCAAGGTGATGGGTGACTCGATGATCGACGCCCAGATCGCCGACGGCGACTGGGTGGTGATCCAGAAGAAGCACTCGGCCCACTCTGGCGACATCGTGGTGGCCCAGACCGAAGACGGCGAGGCCACGCTGAAGCAATGGTTCCCGGAGCGAGATCGCATCCGGCTGCAACCTGCCAACAGCTCGATGCGGCCGATCTACGTGAAGTCTGCAAAGGTGCTCGGCGTACTCGCCGGCGTCATCCGCAAGACATGATCCTTGGGAACGGCGCCACTGACCGCACGTAGGACAGTCTTCAGCCTGTCTCCCCGCTACTTCGACTCCTGCAGTTGATGCAGTTTGTTATAGAGCGTCTTCAGGCTGATGCCGAGTTCCTCGGCGGTGCGGGCCTTGTTGCCGTTGTTGCGATCGAGCCCTTCGACAATGGCCCGCATCTCCAGTTCACGGAGGCTCTCCGGGCGTGATGCGGGGGGCTCCTCGGCCGCGGTCGGAGGTGCCTGCCCGAGCCGCTCAGCAGCGGGCCTGTTCACAGGGGACCGGGTCAGTGGCTGATCGCTTGCCGCCAGAATCGCTCCCGCACCCAGCCTCGCCGGCAGGTGGTCGACCTGGAGGGGCAAGTCGTCGCAGAGTACGAGGGCATGCTCGATGACGTTGGCCAATTCCCGCACGTTGCCGGGCCAATGGTGCGCCGCCAGGATGGCCAACACCTCGTCGCTGGCGACGGCCGCGGCGGCCGGCGTCTGCGGCCGCGCCTGCCGCACGAATTGCTGCACGAGTTCGGGGATATCGTCCCGCCGCTCCCGGAGCGGG
>CAYZFV010000412.1:0-5557 GCA_964477765.1 uncultured Candidatus Kuenenia sp. | reverse complement strand
GGGGTTGCCCGTGCCACATCGCCGGACGCTCACTTCGGGCATCCTGCCCTTCGTTCGCTCGATGCCAGCTCGCTCTTATCCCGCCTCCGCTTCCGGCATCCATGCCTCCGCTCGCTGACAACGCCGGCTCCACGGTATGAGCAACCCCGAGCCTGACCGTATTGGGCTGCGGCCTTTCGGGCCGCGCGCTGAGTATGCCGGTTTTTTGTGACAGGCTGAAGCCTGTCCTCCTTTGAAGGAGCTACCGCTTTTCCAGCCGGTAGAGGGCGGTGTCGGTGCGGAGGTAGAGGGATCGGTCGACGGCTGCGGGGGTGGCGAAGATGCGGCCGTCGAGCTGATTGGTCGCGAGCAGTTCATAGGTTTTGCCGGGCTTGATCACGAAGGTCGCGCCGTCGCGGTTACCCACGTAGATCCGGCCGTCGGCAAAGAGCGGTGATGACGAAAAATTACCTCCCAGCCGGCTGGTCCAGTGGACCGCGCCGCTCTGGATATCGAGACAGGTCATGATCCCCTTGTCGCTGACGACATAGAGCTCTTCGCCCACGACCAGCGGCGACGACATCGTGGGCGCGCCCTTCGACTGCCGCCAGACGATCTCCGGCTGGCTGTCGGCACTCCCGAGCCGCACCGCCAGCATCTCCGGCTTCATGAAGCTCGTGCTCAGGAAGGCGAGCCCCTCGGCCGTCACCGGCCGCGGCACGATCGAGAACCCCAGCACGCCGTAGTTCACCCGCCAGAGTTCGCGGCCGGTCGCCGGGTCGTAGCCGTAGACCCAGTCGGCAGCCGGCGAGAGCAACACCTCGCGGCCGCCAAGCGGGACGATGAGTGGCGTGCCATACGCCTTTTTGAGATCGGGATTGTCGTTCAGCGCGCCGCTGCGGGGGGTCTTCCAGACGATGCGGCCGGTGGCCTGATCGAGTGCGACGATGTATTGCACGTCGCTGCCATCGCAGTGCACGATCAGTAGGTCGCCCCACACGACCGGCGTGCTGCCCGGACCGTTTTCATGGTTGAGTCGCAGGTCGTGGTTGATCCAGGCCACGCGGGCGGAGGCGGTGTCGACGCAGGCGGTGCCGTAGTCGCCGAAGTGGCAGAAGAGTCGGCCGCCTGCCAGCACCGGGGAGGGCGACGCGTAGGAATTGAGCGAGTGGATCGGCTGCGGCTCACGGGCCGTGAACAGCTCGATGTCGTGGACCAGGCGGCCTGTCTCGCGGTCGACGCAAAGCGCCCGCATCGTGACCGGGCCCGACACCTGCAGCGGCTGCGGGTTCTTCGCTCCGGCCAGCCGCTGCGCCTTGTCGGCCTCGGTCGCCTCGCTCTCGATCGCCGTCGTCATCCAGCCGCGTGTCGCATCGAGCACCGGTGACGACCAACCGCGGCCCGGCAGCGGCGTTTTCCACGCGACATGCTCCGTCTCGCTCCAGGTGACGGGGAGATCGTGGGCCAGGCCGGCATGCCCCTGCCCTTCCGGGCCTCGCCATTGCGGCCAGACTTCGGCCGCCGCCGCAGGCCAGGCGAGGAGAGCGGCGACCATCGTGACGACGGCAGACCTGCGGGCGGGCATCGAGAACTCCTCGAGAGACGACTATTCGCGGGATTCGGGCGGCGCTATCATGCCCGAGAAACCACGTGGATACCACTGAAACGGCCGTGGGGAGCGCCAGTTTTCGGCCTTTGGCTGAAATCGGACGGCTGCTACCATCCTGAACCACATCACCCGGAGGCGAGCGGCTCGTGGCGCGTGTTCCCGATCACAACCGGCGTCGTCTGCTCGTCGGGTGGCTGCTTGCCTGCCTCGTCGTGGCCGCGGTGGGGCAGGCAACATTCGCCGAGGAGGTTGGCTTGCGGGTGGAGAGCGAGGTGTTCGTCGACGACGACGAGACACCGGCCGCCACGAGCCTCACGCTTTTCCAGAATGGCATCACCTGGGACTTCCTCGATGCGCCGGCCGATGGTGGCGAGGGCGATATCATCCTGCATGACCCGGCCCGGGAGCGGGTGGTCGTGCTCGATCCCCAGCGCAACATCAAGACGGAGATCGGAACGATCCGTTTGGAGCGGCTCAATGTGTCGCTGGCCAACTGGGCCCGGCAATCCGATGACGCGCTGATCAAGTGGGCCGGCGCGGCCGATTTCGGGGATGCGATCACCATCGACGGCAATCGCGTCGAGCTGGCCGGCCCTCGCGTTCAATATACGGTGGAGTTTACGCGGTCGTCGAGCGACGAGGCCGTGGCCGCCTATCGCCGGTTTGCCGACACGGCGATTCTGCTCAAGGCGCTGATGCAGCCCGGTGGCATCCCGCCCTTTCCGCGACTCGCCATCAATCGTCATGTCGAGGTGGCCGGCGGCATCCCCTCGGAAGTGACCCTCCGCATCACGCCCCGGCTCGCGCTTCTGCCCGGCGGGAGCGACACGCTGCGGAGCGTTCACAAGGTGCATCCCCAGTTGATCGATGGCGACCACTCGCGGATCGACGCCGCCGGTGCCCAGCTCACCGTGGCCGAAGAGGTCGACCTCGAGGAGTTTGTGCGCCGCCGGCACGATGCTCGTTCGGAAGATCCCGACTCGTGAGCAGCCGTGGGTGAGGGGCTCGTAGCCGGTTGATCCGGCCCGCGACGGTCTCCCTTGGCACCGTCGGCACAATGCGCGCACCCGGAGCGTGCATGCGGAGCCCCAAGAAAGTCTGCCTGACCGGACGATATTCCCTGTGGCTCACATCTTCCCTGACCCGCAGCCGTGTGAGGAATGCCACCGGCTGCGGTGTTGACAGACGTACACCTTCTCCGACATATTATTCCCAACCCATGTATTTACGGAGGTTTTCATGCTGGTCCTTTCCCGCAAGCAGAACGAGCGGATTCGTGTTGGCGATTCGGTGGTGGTGACGATCGTGCGTGTCAGCGGCGACAAGGTGCGAATCGGGATCGAGGCTCCGCCGTCGATGCGGGTGCTGCGGGATGAATTGGACGACGAGGGCGACGAGGTGGAGCTGACGCTCACCAACGCCCTGCCCCTGACATTGCCACGGGTGCTCGGATTCGTCGGGTGACGGCGGGTTTGTCATGGCGGCGGGCGGTTTCGCACAATATTTTCATGGTGCTACCGCTCGCCGCTGAGGCCACAAAGACCGTCAACTCGGGCAAGAGATCCACGACGCGGCTGCGCTGGGCTGTCGGCGGCGGGCTCGGCGTCGTCGCGATCGGTCTGCTGGCAGTGATCGTCGCGGCGCAGCGCGAGCCCGAGTTTTACCGGACGGCGCTGGCCGAGGCTCCGGCGGCAGCCCAGCCGACAGCGGCCGCTGAGTCACTCGCCCGGCGAATGGTGTCGAAGGCTGCCGCTCTCCACGCGGCGGCGGGCCGCGCGGGCCCGTGGGAGGCGGTCGTCGGTGACCGCGAGGTCAACGCGTGGCTCGCGGTCGACCTGCCCCGCAACCATCGCGGTCTCCTGCCAGCCGGTGTCGAGTCGCCGCGGGTGCGGTTTCAACCGCGTCGGGTGGCGGTGGCCGCCCGCATGCGAGCCGGGCCGTTGGGGACGGTGGCGTGGGCGGAGACGGAGGTGTGGCTGCAGGGCGTGAATCAGGTGGGCCTCACGGTGGCGGCCGCGGGCGTGGGGAGCCTGCCGGTGCCACGCGACGCGATGCTGCGCCATCTCGCGACGCGGCTGGCCGCCGCCGGCCTCGTGACCGATCTTCGCCGCACGCAACGCGGCCTGTCACTGGTCGTGTCTCCCCCCTCCACCTACGATGCCGCGGCAGGAAACTGCCGACTGGAGTCACTTGCAGTCGCTGCCGGCGAACTGCTCGTGGCCGGCACCACCCAGCGGCCGGCGCAGGGAGCCGACGAGCGATGATGCATCTGCGATTTTTCGGGGCGGCCGGCACGGTGTCGGGTTCGCGACACCTGCTGGAGGTCGAGGGCAGCCGGGTGCTCGTCGACTGCGGGCTGTTTCAAGGGGAGAAGCGACTCCGGCTGCGAAACTGGGAGCCGTTTCCGGTGCCGGCCGAATCGGTCGATGCCGTCGTGCTCACCCATGCCCATATCGATCACTCTGGCTGGCTGCCCCGGCTGGTGAAGGAAGGCTTTCGCGGAGCGATCCACACCACGGCCCCCGCCGCCGATTTGCTCGGCCTCCTGCTCTACGACTCGGCGAAGTGCCAGGCGGAAGACGCCTCATACGCCAACAAAAAGGGATACTCGAAGCATCATCCCGCCCTGCCGCTCTACGAGGAGCGGGATGTCGACCGTACCTTGCGGCTGCTGCAAGAGGTCGATCGAGGCCGCTGGTTTGAGCCGGCCGCAGGCGTCCGCTGCCGGTTTCACGATGCCGGGCACATGCTGGGCAGCTCGTTTGTGGAGGTGGAGGCGACGACGGCGGCCGGGATGCGGCGGCTCGTCTTCTCCGGTGACATCGGCCGCTACGACGCGCCTCTGCTCCATGATCCGGTGGCGCCGCCGGCCTGCGACTATCTCATCTGCGAGAGCACCTACGGCGACCGCGACCATCCGCCGAGCCGGCCGCTCGACGAAATGGAGAAGGCCACGCTCGAGGCGATCGACCGCGGGGGAGTGATGCTCGTCGCCTCCTTCGCCGTCGGCCGCGCCCAGCAGCTGGTCTACCTTCTGCGAACCCTGATGGCGGCGAAGCGGATTCCGCAGGTGCCCGTATGGGTCGATTCGCCGATGGCTGTCGATGCGACGGAGGTGTTTCGGCGGCACGGCCGTGAGCATGATTTCAGCGAGGCCTTCGAGGAAGGCGTGATCGAGTCGATGGTGACCCCCTTTGCGCGGCTCGCGAAGACCGCCGCCGAATCGAAGGCGATCAACGCCCATCACGGCCCCGGCATCATCATCGCCTCCAGTGGCATGATGAATGGCGGGCGGATCCTGCATCACCTCAAGCAGCGGCTGCCCGATTCCACGACCACGGTGTTGGTCGCCGGGTTTCAGGCGATCGGCACGCGAGGCCGGGCCCTCATCGACGGGGCCCGCGAACTGCGGATCCATGGCCAGGATATTCCGGTGCGGGCGGCGGTTCGACGGGTTGACGGCCTGTCGGGTCATGCCGATCGCAACGAGATCAGCCGTTGGCTGGCCGACATGCCGGCCCCCATCAAGACATTTCTCGTGCACGGCGAGCCGCACGCCGCCCAGGGCATGGCAGACTATCTGCAGGAGACCCGCGGCTGGCCCGTGCACATTCCCAAGATCGGCGAATCGGTGAACCTGATCGGATAAACCCACCTATGGCAAAGCAAGCAAAAGAAAAGCAGGTACCAGCGACAGCGGCAGAACGCGGCGAGGGGCAGGCAGCGGAACGGGTGAAGGCCTGCGACATCCTGCCCGACACCACGCTCGGCAACGACGTCGCCCTCGTCGCCGAAAACATGGAGCAAATTCTTTCGTCGCCCAGCTACAGCCTGGCGCAGGAAGACCCGGCACTCTTGCAGCGGGTGGAGATGCGGGGCGTGCGAATGCTCTTGGAGTTGGGCAAGGCTGAACTGGGCCTGCTCGAAGACAACATCACCAGCACCGTGATCGTGTTTGGCGGCACGCAG
>CAYZFV010000411.1:0-3007 GCA_964477765.1 uncultured Candidatus Kuenenia sp. | reverse complement strand
GTGATGGGGAATCGGGCCCATGTTGTCGAAAAACTTCGAATAGACGGGCCACCGCTGGTAGTGCTTCCAGATCTGCTCGCCCACCAGCCGGCCCTGGCCTTCGGCCACGGCGTCGCGGAGCAGGAATCGCTCGCCGTCAAACACACACCACGAGAGCCCCTCGTCGGCCACGCGGCCCTCGTTGGCCGCCTCGGTCGTGCTGGCAAACCATCGCTCGTCGATGCCGCCGCGGTCGAGGCCGTAGGCATAGTAGTCGTCGGGATGGAGGCGGACCCGCTTGCCGGGATGCAAAAAGCTGCGCGGCACCCAGGTGGGCGAGAGTCGCAGAATGCCCTTGCCGGCGTCGAACGCCCGATCGAGGGCGGAGCCGACATTCTTCGACTCAGGCAACACGGCAGACTTCTTGGACGCGGTGGCAGCAGCCATGAAAACACCCCTCTACGGAAAGACAATTTGGTCGAGAAACGAAGTTGTACGAATCGCGGGAAACACCCGCAAGAACCCGCCATTTGCACTCGATTTCACGCACCGCCCCGCCCGCTATCGAGCAGCGAGATTTTTCCGTGTGAAGCTAGAAGATCACGCAGAGCTGGGTCTGGATCGCGGTGCCTGTATAGCCGGCGCGGTAGGGGTAGAGGATGTTTTGCGCGGGGCTGGAGTTGATCGACAGGGCTTCGATCGTGAAGCGGCTCTGCCGTGAACCATCACATATACCAATTGAAGCCACCTCCATATTCCTGACCCGTGCCGTAGTCGCCGGTCACGAGGCTCGACCGGCCGTAGAACTCGTAGGTGCGGGGCACCACGCACCAGGCGAGATAGGCCTGCCCGCCCTGGTCAAACGTGCTCGCGCGGTCGAAGGAGCCGCTGCCCCGGAAGTCGTTGAGAAGCCGGAAATAGTATTCGAAGTTCACCGCCAGGCCGCGGTATTTCCAGCCGGCGTCGACGGTGGCGAGCTGGTAGTCAAACTGCGTCACCTGCGTGTCGGGGCCGAGCGCGTTCGCCTGCGCGATCGGCGTGCCGTCGGAGAGCCGCACGATCGTGTCTTCAGGATTCTGGCCGGCCTCGTCGATCGCCTGCGTGATCGCCGTGATGCCGCTGCAGCCGAGTCGCCAGGCCGGGCTTTGATGATGCTCCATGTCGGAGTAGCCGAGGCCGAAGGGCCCCAGTGGCTCCCACCAGATGTTCCCGGCCCACGCCATCGAGGTGCCCTGCCGGTTGACGCCGGAAGAGGCGCCCTGAATGCTGTTCCACACGCCGGCCCGAAACATCAGCTCCTTGTCGAGCATGTCGCCGTTGAATTCGACGCCCGGAGAATAGCTGGGGCGGAAAAACGTGTTGGCCATGCTGCGATCGACGCCCTGCATCCAGCGATTGGAGATGATCCATTCGCGGGTGGCGGCAACAAACGTGGAGCCGCCTGTGATCGAAAGGTTGTCGTTGAATTTCCAGCCCACCACACCGAGCGGCACGATCGAATCGTTCTTGCCATTGTCGGTGGTGCCGAAGAGGGTGAGTGACCAGATGATCCGCTCGTTGGCCACGTAGCCCTGGGGCGTGATCATGAATCGATTGATGTTGAACGAATTGATATTCGTGACGGGATTGACCGTGCCGGTGGCGTCGGTCCACTCGGTGATGCCACGGGCAAACTCAAACCACCGCACCTGCATGAAGCCGTCGATCTTCATGCCGAGCGGAAAGCGGCCGGTGCCCTTGGAGTCGTAGAGCGTGAGGCCGCCCGGGGGCTTGGTGTCGGTGGCCGGCTGGTAGCTCACGAGACGGCTGACAGCCATCTCGCGGCGGACCTCCTCGCGCAGCATCTCCCGCAGGGCCGCCGGGTCGGGAGCGACGGGGGGCGGCGTGGCCAAGGCGGTGGGGCCGCCGGTCAGCCAGATCAGCGCACCGGTGACCGCGGCGAGTGGCCCTCGCCTGATCGTGCCGGAAAAAAAAGACGTTGACCGCATGCTTGTGGAGCGCCAACCCATGAGCACAGGCCGCATTCGCAAGCTGAAGCCTGCGGTACATAGGCAGTGGAAAATTGCCGTGGCGAGGGCATGCAATGCGGTGCGAGCGCCGGGGGCTTCGGCTAAGAGAGGGATCGGTTCCGATTGCACGGATCCTGCAAGATTTATCGACCTGGCAAGATGGGCTGGCAATGCATGCGGGTCGCCAATGCTGTTCGCGGCACCGCCGAATGATATCATTGATATCATGGCGTTTTCGTGCTCGAAAACCGTGCGAGGGCTCCTGCGATGGGTCAACTGATCGTCCGCAACCTTGATGACGAAATCATACAGGCACTTCGCCGGCGGGCAGCCCAGCATGGGCGGTCGGCCGAGGCCGAGCATCGCGAGATTCTGCGGGAAAGCCTCGCCAGGGAGGTGAGCCGTGGGTCGTTCAAAAGCTTTCTGGCAGGCATGCCGGCAGTCGCAAGCGATGCCGATTTCGCGCCGCCGAGAGATTTGCCCCGCGATGTTCGCCCGTGAGTCTCGCGACGACAGCATCAGGTAAGAACGCACCATGAGTTGGCTGCTCGACACCAACGTGCTTTCTGAACTGCGGAAGGGGCCGCGGTCAGACGCTGGCGTGCAGCAGTGGTTTGCCGATGTCGCCGACGACCAACTCTTCACCAGCGTGTTGGTGTTGGGAGAGCTACGCCGCGGCGTCGAGTCGGTTCGCAGAAAGGATGCGGCCGCCGCCGCGTCACTCGAGCGATGGCTCGACGAGATGGCGACGCGGTTTCCAGAGCGGGTGCTTCCGGTCGACGATGCCGTTGCTGACCACTGGGGCAGGCTGAACGTGCCGAATCCTGTCCCGGCAATCGATGGCCTGTTGGCTGCGACAGCCCTCGTTCACGGAATGACGCTTGTCACCCGCAACGTGGCTGACGTGGCGAGCACCGGCGTGGCGGTCATCAATCCGTTTGCGGCAACCGCGTGATCCCGGCAGGGGCCGGGTCACGCGGCGGGGGGGCGGTCGATCACGCTTTGGCTGGCGCGGCCGG
>CAYZFV010000410.1:0-5093 GCA_964477765.1 uncultured Candidatus Kuenenia sp. | reverse complement strand
CAGGCCGCGATACCAGGTGGCGAAGTTCCAGATGATGGCCGCCAGGAGCAGCGCGAGCACCATCGCCAGGCCACGGCCGGTCTTGATGTTGACCAGCAGGTCGACCGGCAGGAGATGCACGATGCTGAACGCCACGCCGATTCCGCCGGCATGCACGCCGATGAAGTTCCAGAGGCCCGACCAGACGACCGCCGGCGTCGGCTTGAGGCTCTTGGTGTAGATGACGGTGGCGACGGCGTTGGCAGTGTCGTGAAATCCGTTGACGCACTCGAAGCCGAAGGCGATGACCAATGCGACCAGCAGGAGCACGACTTGTCCGATGCTCAACGAAGAGAACGCCTCGAAAATTTCCATGTCGCCTACTCCCTGCGGCTGTTTGGCAAGCCGATCCACCGGTCTCTCATCCCCCGGCTTTCGGGGAGACATTGGAGCCTAAGGGGGTTGCCCGGTCTTCTCAAGCCACGCGGAAAAAAACACGAAAATATCACGATCCCCCCGCCCGGGTGCTCCCCACGAGATTGTCGGCGGGGTGGTATCCGCCTGTGTTCGACGTCACACTGGCCGAAATGATGGAAACGCACGGCGAACGCCACCGATTCGACGATTGCCCCGATCGCCGGGGCACCGGCTCCGAGAAGTGGGACCGCTGGGCGGGCCGCGACGTGCTGCCGATGTGGGTGGCCGACATGGACTTCCGGTCCCCGGAAGTGGTGCTCGACGCCATCCGCAGCCGGGTCGACCACGGTGTGTTTGGCTACACCCACGAGCCGCCCGACTTCGCCCCGGCGCTCGCCGATCATCTGCGGTCGCGGCATGCCTGGTCGATCGACCCGGCGGAGGTGGTCGCCACCCCCGGCGTCGTCACCGGGCTGGCGATCACGGCCCGGCTCCTGGCCGCAGCCGACGACGAGATCCTCACGTTCACGCCGGTCTACCCGCCGTTTCTCACGCTGCCCGAGCTGGCCGGGAGGCGGTGCGTTCGCCTGCCACTGGTGGCCGATGCCGTCACGTGGGGCATCGACTGGGATGCCTTCGCGGCCGCGATAACACCGCGGACGAAGCTCTTCTGGCTTTGTCAGCCCCACAACCCGACCGGCACGGTCTTCTCCCGCAGTGCGCTGCTGCAGCTGGCCGACCTCTGCGAAGCGCATGCGATCACGGTGGTGAGCGATGAGATCTGGGCCGATCTCGTGTTGGACGACACGATCAAACACGTGCCCTTTGCGAGCCTCGACCATCCGGCCGCAAAGCGGGCGATCACGCTCGTGGCCCCGTCGAAGACATGGAACCTCGCCGGCCTCGGCTGCGGCGCGGCGATCGTACCTGATGCCACACACCGCACGCGGTGGCGGGCCGCCGGCGGCGGCTTGGTGCCGATGATCAATTCACTCGGCTATGCGGCGGCGATCGCGGCGTGGCGGGAGGGCGAGGCGTGGCGGCAGGAGTTGCTGAGAGTGTTGCGGAGGCACCAGACGCTGACCGCCCAAACCGTCGCGGTCGTCGCCGGCCTCGCAGGCATTCCGGCCCAGGCCACCTACCTCGCCTGGATCGACTGCCGGGGGAGCGGCGTGGCCGATCCCTTCGCGGCCTGCGTGGCGGCTGGGCTTGGCCCCTCCGACGGCCGGGACTTCGGGGCCCCGGGGTTTCTGCGGCTCAATCTCGCCTGCCCCACCCCCCGACTCGAGGAAGCGCTCGCGCGGCTGCGGCGGGCGTTTGCCGGGTGAGAGGCGAGCCGACGCCGCTGCCAGCCACCAGGCTCGCGCCCGGTGCTCTCTGGTGGAGGGGCGACTCCTACAAAAAGCCGCCAGGCGCAAGCCGGCGGGACGGCGCAACCCCCGACACCGCTGCCAGCCACCAGGCTCGCGCCCGGTGCTCTCTGGTGGAGGGGCCGCGGCCGGTGCTTCCTGCTGGCAAAACGCTCTGGCGACGGGCCGGCGGGGCTCGCTACCGTCTCGCCCCGGTCGCAGCGACCACCCACCCCACAATCGGAGACTCCCTGTTATGGCCCGCCGCAAGTCGAAGAAGAAGACGTACGCCCAGCAGGTCGCCGGACTTGCCACGATGGGCATGCCCTCACCCGTGCAGAAGGTCGCCTCCTCGAGGTGGGGTTCCCGGCTGCTGCTGCTTCTGGTGCCGATCCTGCTGGCGACCGGCGTGATCACGATCTCGTTTAACGGCGGTATACCCAGCGTGTTCGTCAACAAGGAGCGGGCCGCGGCGGTCGGTCAGGAACTCAAGCAGAATGCGGTGCGGGCCGCCGAGACGATCCGCCAGGAAGAAAACAACCGCTGGCGGTAGTATGCTCTCGCCATGCGGCACGCCCCCATCGACCCCGGCCTGTTCGCCGACAACCGGCGGAAACTGACGGCGCTCCTGCCGCCACAGGCACTGGCGATCGTCCATGCCGCCGACGTGCTGCCGACCAATGGTGACGGCACCCTGCGGCTGCATCCTGCCGGCGACCTCTTCTGGCTCAGTGGCATCGAGCAGGAGGAGAGCGTGCTCGTGCTCACGCCGCACGCCACCGAGCCGGCGCATCGCGAGATGCTCTTCATCCGCCAGCCCAACGAACACTTCGCCATCTGGGAGGGTGAGAAGCTCACCAAGGAAACGGCGCGATCGATCTCCGGGATCAACACGATCCGCTGGCTCAGCGATCTGCCGGGCGCGCTCCATGGGCTGCTGTGTGAAAGCGGGCCGGTGTTTTTAAACGCCAACGAGCATGAGCGAGCGAGCCTCGCGGTGCCGCAACGCGACCTGCGGATGGCCCGCCAGCTGATCCACGATTATCCCCTCCACGACTACCGGCGGCTGGCTCCGCTGTTGCGGCGGCTACGTGCGGTGAAGAGCCCGGCCGAAGTCGATCTCCTCCGGCAGGCGATCGACATCACCGACGCCGGGCTGCGGCGGATGCTGGCCATCCTCAAGCCCGGCGTGACGGAAAACGAGCTCGAGGCGGAACTGGCGGCCGAGTTCATCCGCCGGCGGGCGACGTTTGGCTACGAGCCGATCATCGCCTCGGGGAAGCATGCCTGCTGTCTGCACTACAACGACAACGACGATGTCTGCCGGGAAGGCGACCTCGTGCTCGTCGACGTCGGCGCCTGCTATGCCAACTACAATGCCGACCTCACCCGCACCTATCCCGTCAGCGGCCGCTTCCCAACGCGGCAGCGGGAAATCTACGAGGCGGTGCTGCGGGTGCTCAAAAGCTCGATCGCCCGCGCGACCGTCGGCACGACGCTCCGCGACTGGAAGCGGGCGGCCCAGCTCGAGATGAACGACGAACTCGTGCGGCTCGGGCTGCTCACAGCCGCCGACGTGGCGAAGGACTCGCCTGAAGAACCGGCGTGTAAGAAATACTTCATGCACGGCCTCGGCCACTCTCTGGGGCTGGGAGTCCATGACCTCGCCCCGATCAACGGCGCCTTCGAACCGGGCTGGGTAATCACCGTCGAGCCCGGGATCTACATTCCCGACGAGGGCATCGGCATCCGGCTGGAAAACGACATCCTGATCACCGAACGCGGCCCGATCGACCTCTGCAGCCACGTCCCCATCGAGCCTGACGACGTCGAAGGAATGCTGTAGCGCGACGCTCCTTATCCTGTGACGCGGCCCAACGGCACATATGCCCTCCTGCCTCCTTGGGCTCCGTACTCCGTGAGGGACTGCCCGTGCCCCGGGAGCCGGCTTTGGCAGCGAGCGAAGGCAGGATGCCGAAAGCGAAGCTGGCAGAGAGTGAGTGAAGGGCAGGATGCCCGAAACGAACGTCCGGCGACGGGGTACGGGCAGTCCCGAACCGACAGCCAACCCCGGCGTTTTCTTGCCAGTGGCTGCTTTTTGACTGGCGATTACCGTATAGTGGGGACGCAAGACCCCCCAGGAGCCATGCGATGCGACTGTTTGCTGCTGTCACGATTGCCTGCCTCGTCCTCTTCACCCCGGAGTTCACCGTGGCCGACGAAACCCAGGAAGTGCCCCATCCGAAGCTGCCGGCCGGCGCCGGAAAGATCGCCGATGACGCCCCGAAGACCTTTGCAAAAACCGCCTCCGGACTGCAGTACCGAGTGTTGCGGGCCGGTGCGGGCAGCAACCCCAAGGCCACCAACACCGTGAAGGTCAACTACCACGGCTGGCTCGACGACGGCAGCGTGTTCGACAGTTCCTACAAGAGGGGCGAGCCGATCGAGTTTCCGCTCAACGGCGTGATCCCCGGCTGGACCGAGGGTATGCAGCTGGTGGGTGAAGGGGGCATGATCGAACTGCTCATCCCGAGCGAGCTGGGCTATGGAGCCCGCGGCACGCCCGGCGGGCCGATTCCCCCGAATGCCACGCTCCATTTCCTCGTCGAACTCCTCGAAGTGAAGTAGGCGGTGATCTACCTCGACCATGCCGCCACCACGCCGTTGCGGCCCGAAGTGGTGGCGGCGATGGAGGTGGCTGGCGGCGCGGGCTTTGCCAACCCGTCGAGCCAGCATACCGCCGGCCGCCGGGCCAGGCAGCTGCTCGAGGATGCCCGCGAACGGATTCTGGCTGCCGTTGGCTGCCGCACGACCGGCCCCGACCGGCATCGGCTCGTGTTGACGTCGGGGGCCACCGAGGCCAATCGGCTGGCGGTCGTGGGCATGGGGCGAGCGGCACATGGTTCGGTTGGCGTATCCGCCCGCGACCATGCCAGCCTGCGGGCCGCCGCGGAAGCCTTGGCCACCCGGCCGGGTTGGAGCGCCACCACGTTGCCCCTCGATAGCCAGGGGCGGCTCGATCGTGCGGCCGTATCCGCATGGCTTGCCGACCCGGCCGCTGCGGGCTGTCAGATCCTCTGCACCACGCTCGTGTGTGGGCAGACAGGCAGCCTTGAATCGCCGTTTGAAATCGCGGCTGCCCAGTCCTGTCTCGTACACAGCGATGCCACGCAGGCGGTGGCTGTCATGCCGGTCGACGTGCCCCGCCTGGGGGTCGCCACGCTCACGCTGGCTCCCCACAAGTTTGGCGGGCCCCGTGGGATCGGCGGCCTCGTCATCCGCGGTGATGTCGATCTCGAACCGCTCCAGCCCGGTCCTCAGGAGACCGGCATGCGCGGGGGCACCGAG
>CAYZFV010000409.1:0-7303 GCA_964477765.1 uncultured Candidatus Kuenenia sp. | reverse complement strand
TTCTCGTCGGAGACGTATCGTGATAAAGTTTACGTCGACACAAGCCCTGACGGGGGCGTTGCGCACATTTCGTAAGCGTTGTCCGGAAATCGAAATCGTCGGATGTCGCTCCCTTCGCCGGGAAAGCCCACAGCCCATGCCTGGTCGTCACCTGCCAAGCGATGCGTATTCCCGCCGCCGTGCCCTCGGCCAGCTCGGCCTCGGCTTCGGGGGCATCGGCTTCGCCGCGGCGTGTCTCGATGCGGGTCTTTGCGTCGCTGATCCACCGGTGTTGGCCGCTGCCGCGCGGCCGCCCCACTTCGCGCCACGGGCCCGCCGCGTGATTCAGATCTTTGCCGAGGGCGGGCCGTCACACATCGACACCCTCGACCCGAAGCCGAAGCTGGCGGAGTATCACGGCCGGCTCGCGGAAGAGGCGCTGCCGGCCCTGGAGACCGCTCCGCCGGCGTTGGCAACCGCGATGGGGCGGCTCCGCGGCCGTATCCAACGCAGCGGTTTCCGGTTTTCGCGACACGGGGCGGCCGGCATCGAGCTGAGTGAACTCCTGCCGCGGCTCGGCACCGTCGCCGACGAACTGTGCGTCATCCGCTCGATGACCACGACGAGCAGCCAGCACCCGCAAGCGCAGCTGTTGTTTGCCACGGGCCAGCAGCGGGGCGCCGCCCCCAGCCTCGGCTCGTGGTGTGTCTACGGCTTGGGCACCGACAACGCCAACCTGCCGGCTTTCGTGGCGCTCGCGCCGGCCGGCAAGACGGAGGTCGGCGATCAGCACTGGCGCAGCGGATTCCTCCCCGTCTGGACCGCCGGGGAGGGGCTCGCAACCGCCGCCTTGGCAGAGGCACCGCAGGCCGCGGTGCGACTCATCGAGCATCTCAACAGCTCCCGCACGTCGCTCGACGGCCGCCGCCGTCAGATGGCGTTGCTCGAAGAACTCCATGCCGAGCAGGCCGCGCGGAATGGAGGCAGCGACTTTCTCGATGGGCGGCTGAGCCAGTTTGAGACCGCTTTTCGCATGCAGGTGGAGGCCCGCGATGCCTTCGACATCTCGCGGGAGCCGGCCGGTGTCCGCCGACTCTATGGCGAGACGGTGGTCGGTCGCCAGTGCCTGCTTGCCCGGCGGCTCGCTGAGCAGGGCGTGCGGTTCGTGCAGATCCACCATCCCGGCTGGGACACCCACGACGACAACGACGCCCGGCATCGCACGCTCTGCGGCGAACTCGATGGTGCGATGGCGGCGCTGATCACCGACCTCCGCAGCCGCGACATGCTGCGCGACACGCTCGTGATCTGGGGAGGTGAGTTTGGCCGCACGCCCACCGTCGACATGAACAACGGCATCGAAGTCCGTCGTGACATCGGCCGCGACCACAACGCGGCCGGGTTTTCCATCCTCATGGCTGGTGGCGGCGTCCGTGGCGGAATGACGCATGGCGCGACCGACGATTTCGGGGTGGCGGCCGTGGAGGATCCGGTCGAGGTCCACGACCTCCATGCCACGATCCTCCATCTCCTCGGCCTCGACCACGAGCGGCTCACCTTCCGCCACGCCGGCCGCGAGTTCCGGCTCACCGACGTCCACGGCCGGGTGATTCAAAAGATTCTTACCTGACCCGTGGTCACCTGCCGATGCAGTGTCGCTTCGCCGGCGTTCGCCGCTCACGCGTCGGCGAAAAAGGCGAGCAGGATTCGGGCCAGGATCTGCTCGCCGTGCTCGTTGGCATGCACGCGGTCGCGGTAGAAGCGATGGGGATGCAGCCCCGACGAGCGGATGTAGTCGCTCCACGGCGTCGTCATGTCGAGAAAGCTGCAGGAGGTTTCGCGGGCGAGCGCCCGCAAGGCCCGGCCCTCGGGCGATGTGGCCGAATGCGACGCGGCGGCGAGCGCCTCGTCGCTCCGCGGATCGGCCGATCCGAAGGCGCCCGTCATGAGCAGAATCTCCACGTCGGGCCGGGCGGCACGGAGCTGCCCGATCACATCGCGGATCGGCCCGATACCGGCCCGTTGCGTGGTGCCGTCGGGCAGCGTGCGGTCGCCCCGGCTGATGCCGCCGATGATCACGAGATCCGGCTCCAGCGGCACAACGTAGCGGCCGATTCGTCCTTCGTGGCCAAAGAAGTGGCAGCCGCCACCACCGCGGACGCAGACAAAGCCGCGGATGGTGGTCCGCGGATACAGCTGCCGCAGCCCCGAGATCCACCCCGACCGCATCGTGTCGTTCACGATACTGTCGCCGAGGGCGACGATCGTGAGCGAGCCTCCTTCGGCGAGGAGCCGGCGGGTTCGCTGCAGGTTGCGCCAGTCGTGTGGCGGCGGAGAAAACTCTCCGGGAGGCAGCGTGGCGGTGATCGCGTTGATCTGCGTACGAGACCGCCCCGGATACTTCGCGAGCGGCGCTCCTTCGGGCGGAGCCGCCAGCGGGAGCGACTCGAAGACATACACTCCCTCTTCAGAAGGCTGGGCCGGCTGGGGCACGTCGGGCGGGTGCGTCGGCGGGAGCGGGCCCGACGCCGGAAAGGTGACGGGTGAGTCGGCCGCCATGCCGCTTGGGCCGGTGGGGGCGTTGATGGCCGAGCGATCCGCCGGCGCGGCGTCTTGCCCGCGAGTTGCCCCGCCCATGCCGATCGCCCCGAGCCAGACGGACGCCGACGCGAACCACTGCAATGCGGCCCATGCTGTCCGCAGGCGTGGCTGGGGCGGATGAAGTCGCATCAATGGCATATGGTTCTCCCGCAAGGCTTGCGGACTGTTCTGCCGTTTTGGCTCGAGTCTCTGAGCCGCCGACACCGTAAAGGAGCCGCCCCTCACAAGGCAATCCCGCGGCGGCAACGCTTTCTCATGAAGCCGCTTCAATTTGTCGGCGACATACGAATGTTTTGGAGAATGATCACATGACAAACGACTGTCTCGGCTGCGACAACGCTGGGGGAGTTGCCCGGCATGTCGCCTCCAGAAAACACCATCCTTTCCACCGATCGCACCATCGAGTTGGCCTACGAACCGGGCCATCCGGTGGCGCGTGGCGTGATCGCCGGGGTGATGCAGGGCTTGCGAGACCGCGGGGGCTGGACCTGCCGCTTGGCCGCTGCCAATCACGTGCCGCCGACCACACGGCCCGCGGCCGACATGGTGCTCAGCTGCGAGGCGGGCGACGGCATGCAGGGGGCAGTCCTGCCGGTGGTGCGGCTCACGGCCTGCGGGGCAGCCCGCGAGACGGCAACGTTTTCTCTGGCCATCGATCGCGCGGCCGTCGTGCGACTTGCCATCGATCATCTGTCGGCAGGCGGAGTTGAATCGTTCGCTTTCGCTGTGACCAGACCGCTCCCGGAAGCAAAGGCCTGGGCTGCCGACTTCCGCAGCATGGTCGATGGGTCGTCGGCAGATCAGGTGTGGCTGCCGGCAGAACAGGGGGGCCACGCGGCTCAATCGCTCGTCGAGTGGCTCGGCGGCCTACCCGCGCTCACCGGAATCATCACGCCCACCGACATTGACGGTCACCGGGTGGTCGAGATGTGTCGCCAGGCGGGCCTGCGAGTTCCCGCCGACGTGGCAGTGATCGGCGTGGGCAATGACGAAGTGCTCTGCGAGATCAGCGACACGCCCCTCTCGAGCATCGATCTCGGCCTCGGCCGGCTGGGCCAGGAGGTGGCCCGGATTCTCACCACCATGGCCGCTCACCCGCAGAAGTCGCCGGCCTCCCAGATGATCGCGATTCCGCCGCTCCGCGTGGTTGATCGCGAATCGACCGACACCTTCGACAGCGGCGACGCGGTCGTGGCGGCGGCCCTGCGGATCATGCGGCGGCAGATCGCCGACGCTCCATCACCCCAGCAGCTGGCCTCCATGGTGGGGCTGTCGCGGGCCTCGCTCGAGCGACGAATGAAAGGGGCGATCGGCCGCTCGATCCATGGCGAGCTGCTCCGGCTGCGGATCGCGGAAGCGAGTCGTCTGCTCACCGAATCCGACCTCCCGATCCGCGACGTCGCGGCAGCCGCCGGCTTCGGGTCGGTGCAGTACATGACGACCGTCGTCAAACGCCAGTTCGGCCTCACACCGGCTCAACTCCGCGGCACCGCCGAGCACCGCGGACGATAAACCGCCCCGCCGCGCATATCTGGTGGAAAGATCTCCGCGAATCGTCTGCCATGCGCAATGCGGGGCATGGTATTCTCTGATAACTACCTGCCCTGCAAGACAGCCACTTCATGCAGACGCCGCTTGAATTCCTCGATCTGTTTCGCGCCGAGCTGCATGCGGCCGGCATCCGATTCGCCATCACCAGCGGCATGGCTTGTATTCGATACGGCCTGCAGCAGACCACGAAAGACTCGGACTGGATCGTGTCTGCCGCAGAGCTCCGACAACTCCGCGGGCTGCTGGAGCGGTGCGAGCATCGCCTTCCCCCATGGGTCGTGCAGTATCGCCCGATTTTTGGTGCACCTTTCGAGCCGGCATGGCTCGAAGGGGGGTGGTCGACTCATATTTTCATTCGCACCGTCGGAGGTGGTCCCGATCATCACCTCGATTTTTTCTGCCGTCCTCCGCGAGCGGCAGCGTGGCGTCATGATTCGGAAGAGGCGGACTTCGCCGACCGCGACACCGTAACCAGGATGAAGAAAACCGATCGCGACAAAGACTGGCCGATCGTCGGGGGACTCGCCGCTCAGGCGTTCGCTCGCGATGAACCGGCCGCTCTCCTGCACCTCCGCGATGCTTCGCTCCTCCGCCGCGCCTGGTCAAGAGCGGATGCCGAACAGCAGGCCAAGGCGATCTCAGCCCGCCCGCTCCTCACGAGCATCGCCGCCGCCGCAGACGATCTGCGACTTGAGTCGCTCTTGCGAGCGGAGCGACTCGTCTGGGAGACGGTAAACCGTCGGCGGCATGCGGTCTATCAGGAAGCCTGGAAAACCTGGTATCGCCGATGGCAGGCGAGCAGCGATTGGCCGTGGCCGGTTTCTGAGCCCTTTGCCGCGCAGCATGATCGGGTCACGACTGCGGCCCGCGAGCATGGACTTCCGCCAGCTCCGCTGGCGGGCACCGTTCGTGGGGAGGTGTACGCAGCAGGGTGCCGCGATGCTGCGGTGCTGGCCAACATGGATTTTGATCGGCTGTCAGCCATCGCTCCACCGATCGAGGAGGTGCTTCCATGACCTTATCCCACGAGCCATCGGACTCCGAGTCCGATGGCTATCCGGAATGGTATTACGAACTTCTCACGCGAACGATGGGCGAGGCCAAGGCGGACTGGGCCCGTCTCCCGCGGCACGAACGCGAGGCGGAACTCACCCTTTTGCATCGCAGCTTTGACACACCCGACGACCTGTCGGTGTGGCCGGCCGAGCTCGATGGTGGCGCGGAGCGGCCATAGGTTGCGACGCTCGGGAAAGAGCTGGCTTTGTTTTCGGCCCCGGAGCGACTTTGGCCACCCACGAGTGCAACTCCGCAACACGACGGGCTCACAACTCACGCCACGGCCCGCCGCGCTATCCCGTGACGCCAGCCCATCGCCAGATTTTGAAATCGCTGCGCTGATTTTGTAAGCCGCTGCGGCTTGCCTCACCCGCGATGCGCCGGCTATGGTCTACAGAACGGATGATAGAGTCGACGTCTGTCGCTGTAATCTCCACGCAGGTTTTGGGGAGAAGTGCATGCCGCTTCAAAAAAAGGCATCGCCTTGTGGCGTTACGCTTGTCGAGCTTTTGGTGGTGGTCGCCATCATCGGGGGGCTCATCGGCCTGCTGCTGCCAGCCGTGCAGGCCGCCCGCGTGGTGATCGAATACGGTGACGGCACGGCGGCCGTGGGCGTTATTCAGCCAGACGGCTCGTTTTCGATCGGCACTCGTCGCGAAAACGATGGAATGCGGGCCGGCACCTATCGCGTGGCGGTGAAGGATGCCATCGTGCCCGTCGGGCCGCAGGGAGAAAATATCCGCGTCCTTGTCCATCCGCGCTTTGCCGACGTCGCCACCTCCGGACTCGAGTTCAGCGTGCCCGAGCAGACGACGTGGAAGATCGTCGTCGCGGCGCCGTGACGCCCATGGCAGTCGATCGCGGCCCGTGAATCAATGCCGTCGCCGGGGCTGAGCGGCGAACGCGGCCACGATCGTCTCGCGAAATCCGCGGACGTGCGGCCGCTCGAAATGAGCCGCCCGGGTGAAAAAGCCGATCTGCTCGAAGCCAAAGAGCCGCGACGCATCGCGGTAATGCAGCCCCTCGAGCGCTCCCTGGCCACGCGGCGGCCGACCCAGCAACTGCGGGCTCACCGACGCGACCGTGACACCCAGGCCGAGCCGCACATACTCGGCGAGCAGATCGACACCGCCCGCCGTGAGCGACGCCGTCGCCTGGCCCCAGAGCCCCGCCTCCTCGAGCACACCGACCACCCGCTCCCGGGAAAAACTGCCTTCGCGGGTGAGCACGAGTGGATGCTTGACGAGGTTGGTGAGCTTGAGCCGCGGTTGCGCGAGGAGCGAATGCCCGGGCGGTGCCAACACGACAAATGGATATTCGAGCAGCGGCACCACATGCACCGACGACGATTCCCGCGGTGAACCTTGGATGTGGCCGGCAATCGCCACGTCGGCCTCGCCCGCGTCCAGATGCTTGAGCGACTCGGCCGATGTGCCCTCGAGCACGTCGATCTCGACAGCCGGCCAGGCCCGCCGGTAGGCCGCCAGCGGCTGGCGGAGCTCGTGGAGCAGCAGGCTGGGGGGCATGGCCAAGACGATTCGTCGCGGCACGCTCTCCGACGCTTCCCGGAAGAGTTCCCGGAGGCCGTCGAACCCCTCGACCACCGGCGCCGCTCGATCGACAAGCAGCCGGCCTTCGTCAGTGAGCTTCACCCGGCGGCCGATCACCTGCACGAGCGACACGCCGAACTCTTTCTCCATCCCACGAATCTGCTGCCAGACGCTGGCCACGGAAAGGTCGAGCGACCGCGCCACCTCGGCAAACGATCCCCGGCGGGCCAACTCCACGATGGCCCGCAGCTGCCGGAGCCGCAGTTCCTTGAAATAGCGGTGCGTGCGGGGCACGGTCGACCTCTTTTTGTCGTCGACACATGATACGCGCCGGCGTTGTGCGGTGCTCAACGCCCGCGTTCGGCCGGTCGCCGCCCCACGGCCCTGATCGATCGCTACACTGAGCCTCGATGACGCTCGATCATTCATCCCCAGACGCCGTCTCTGCCGATTCGCCCGCCTCGCCGGCCCCGGCGGCGAAAGGCCTGACCCACTACGACAGGCACCACGTCTGGCATGCCTTCACCCAGATGCAGGAATACGAGCCGCTGCTCATCGAGCGGGGG
>CAYZFV010000408.1:0-5881 GCA_964477765.1 uncultured Candidatus Kuenenia sp. | reverse complement strand
CCTGCCGCCCGCACGCTTACGGCGCATGTCCCAGACGGAAACATCCTGGTCTATCACGATGGCGAGAGCGTGCCGGGGGGACCCGTGCTCCCCGGCCTCACGCTCCCGCTCAACAGCATCTTTGTCTGACGGCTACTCGCAGCATGGGCACCGCTGCGGCACGTCGATCACGAGCGTGGCCGCATACGCCGTCTTGTCGTAGCCCTCTCCCGTCTCGTCCGGCTGAACAAAATGCGTGACGACGAGCACGAGGTTGCCCTCCTTGGGCGTAAACGTGCACCGCCCCTCGGCATCGGTCTTGCGTTCGTGCTCGGGATCAAACCCTTCTGCGAGCGTCGCCCCCCGGGGGATAAACGACACGACCTGATCGGCCAGCGGCTTTCCTTTGAAGAGCAGCTGCACGGCAATCGGCTTGCCCGGCCCGCAGCCGAGCACCGGATGGCTCTCGAGGACGAGTTCCAGCGGATGGCCGAGAGGCCCGGGCAGGTCGCCACCCGAGGCATCCGGCTTTCCCGGCTTGTCGAGTGACTCCGAGGCGAGGAAGAACGTCTTGCCGCTCTTGATGGCGCGTGTCGTGCGATGGAGCGTGTCGAGCGTGTGCGCCACCGTGTGGAGCCCCTCCTCGCCGACCACGTGCCGTGCTGAATAAAAGCCCTCCTTGGGCGCATACCCGAGATCGATCACGGTGGGGATCAAGTCGGTCCGCTGGCCGTTGGGAGCGATCAACTCGATCGTCGCGTGCTCGAGGGACGACAATTTGCTGGCAAACTTGAAATCCCGATGGTTGTTGCCGTGGTTTCCCAGACCGAGGGAGACATGCACGTGGTCACCGGGACGAACCAGACTCGTCGACGACTGCACCCAGGTGTCATGAGCATGCGTCGTCGCGGTCACGCTGGAAACAATCAGGGCGGCCACAACCACGGCAACCGCCCTGCAATACAGACTTTTCATAGCGATCAAACTCCAAAAAAGAGATGGGAAACAATAAGAAAACGCATTCGACTCAGGAGGCATTGACTGTCGACCGACGTCGTTTATGGCAGCGTGTCTGTTTCACCTCCATCCCGAGTCGAAGCCGCCTGCCACACAGCGAGACCAACCTCATTCGGCACAAACCGCACTGAGCCATCGAGCATGAGCACCTGCACGCCGCCCGGGTGTTGGCTCGCCGCCTTGAACGCCCCGGCGCCGCTGCGGCTGCAGTCAGGGTCATCCGCGTTGGGGGTATGAACGGTATTGAAACAAGCACCGAATTCACGACCCCAAAGCCACGACGTGCCGCGGCGACCGTGCCACGTCGTCGCTCCGTCACAGGCGGATGTGTCATCAGTTCCTGAGCCGGGCGCACCACCACCAAGCTGGGCGTAAAATCGGTCGCGGTCAGCCGTGGGACGCGAACCGGTTTCATCACGAGCGGCTCCGCGAACGGCTTCCGAAGCCGCCATGGTTTTTGACGTGCCATCGGCCACGCTGGCGAGACGCAAGGCGGACAAGAGCCAAAAAACTCCGTCATTCGGATTGAGGATGTACCGCATAGTGGTGGTCGATCCGCTGCCGATATTGACCATGTAGTTTGTGGGAGCCCATGTGCCGGAGTTTTCCAGATACGCCCTCGGGCCTCCGTCGGATGGGCACAGATACATATCGACAACCGTCTGTGCAGCGGGCTGCTGGGCCGGATTGATCGTCTGCGAGCCACCCGACCCCAGCGTCAGCGCCTGGTTAAAATCGACGAGTGAATGCAGAGCATCGTTCTCTGCGTACGGCAGGATCAGGGCCTGCACGGCAAAGGCCCACTGGCTCGATGCCTGCTTCCCGACAGACGGAAGGTGGCGCTGGCTGCTCTCGTAGTTGAGCAATGCCAAGCCAAACTGCCGCAGGTTGTTGCCGCAGCTCATCCGTCGTGCCGCCTCGCGGGCACTCTGCACTGCCGGCAGCAGCAGGCCGATCAGCACGCCAATGATGGCGATGACGACCAATAACTCGACCAGGGTGAAGCCGCGGTTGGCGCGCGGCCGCTCTCGGAAAAACATGATGTGTCCTCATGGGGATGGGTGGTGGAAGCGGCCCCTGGGTTCTGCTGATGCGCACCATGCGGCATCACGACAGACCCGGGGCGGAAACGACAGCACTGAAGCGGCGGAAAAACGCCGGCTCAGACCACGCGGGGAGGAGGCGCGGCGGGCGCGGCCCGCTCGCAGGAGAAGATCTCGTCGCCGGGCAGAATCGCCTCGGCAAGCGGCGTGATGGAAGCCACGGCCACGACTACCGGCGGCGCAGGAGCGCCGCCGATCGAAAACCATTGCGACACGATGCCGCCGCAGGCGAGCATCGATTTTAAGACGATCGTGTGCGACGACACCGGCTCGACGTCGGCCGAATCAGCCGCCAGGGCGACAGCCGCTTCGGTCCCCTGTCGCTCGTCAGGCGTCACGGCCAGTGATGCAAAGTCGCTGCAGACCTCGGGGCCGTCGAGCGACACCGAACCGGCGACAGACTCCACGTCATCGCAGCAGGCCGGCTCACTTGTTGAGGAGCAGCAACTCTCCTGCTTTTTCACGGAGCAGCACGAGGAGGCCGAGGCAGTCGTCACAGCCGGCGCCGCGGCCCGGCGTTGAAGGGCGGCGATCACCGCGGGATCGACGTCGTGAGCCTTCGCCCAGGCAAGCGTCTCGGCCGGCGTGTTGCAGCAGCAATTGGAAAAGCATTGCTCCGCGGTCACGCAGCCGCAGGGCTTGTCCATACAAGGAAACGGCGTCGAGCGATCCTTCGCCGCGAGCCGTTTTTCAACCGCCGGGCTGGCACCGCCGGGAGCGACCACCCCCCAGGGCAACGGCAACCCCGAAGCCAGCAGCGCATAGCCCACGATCGAAAGCCACGCGACGAATCGGTGAACCGCTGCATTCCGATTCATGCCAGAAAGGCTACCACGCCAGACACAGAATACCACTGCAAGAATGTAAATTTCGTAGCGTAAGAATTGGGGCCGTTGCATCCGTGAGGGGCTGCCCATTCCCCCGAGAGCCGGCCTTGGCAGCGAGCGCAGGCAGGATGCCGAAAGCGAAGCTGGCAGGGAGTGAGCGAAGGCCTGGAGAGCCGTAGCGAACGTCCGGCGACGGGGGCATGGGCAGCCCCGAACCGCCGTCTCGGGTCCGCGCGAGCGTTGCCCGGAGCGTCGGATGATGGCAAAATACCATCGTGATAAAAACACAGGTTCAAATTCCTGATCATCTGTATCACGAGGCAAAACGTCTCGCCCGCGAGAACGAACTCAGTTTCGCCGAAGTGGTGCGCCGCGGGCTCGAGGAGATCGTGCGGCACCATCCGCCGGGGCGGGCGAAGCCCACCGACTGGAAGCTTCCGGCTGCGTTTGGCATGGGGCAGCCGCTCGCGGCTGAAGACGAGTGGACCGCCCTGAGTCACGAGTGAACGCGTTGCCTCACGATGCTCAGCTTCGACACGAATCTTGCCGTTCATGCCGCAAATCGCGATTCAGCATCGCACCTCCCTTGTCGAGCGTTTATCGAGTCGCTCGCTACGCGTCGTGACGTCGCCATCTGCGAACTGATGCTCGTCGAACTGTATCTCAAGCTCAGGAACGAGCGAATCTTTGCGAAGCCGCTTACGGCGGCTCAGGCGGCGGCGGTATGCACGGCGTATCGGGCGAATCAGGCGTGGCAGTTGATTGACTGTGCACCTGTGATGGACGATGTGTGGGCGTTTGCGGCGAAATCCAATTTTTCATTTCGCCGCATCATCGACGTGCGGCTGGCACGAACGCTGCTGCATCATGGTGTGACCGAGTTTGCGACGGCGAATGTCAAGGACTTCGCCAGAGTGGGGTTCGAACGGGTCTGGAATCCGATCGAGCCGGCATGATCGAAAAGCCGGCTCAGGGATCGAAGGAATCCCCTGCCCTCAGGCCAAGAACCCGATCGCCGCCGCCAACTCCGCCATGCCCGCCGACTCGTCGGCAGGCTCAAGCCCGATCCAGCCACGGTAGGCCCGCTCCTCAAGCGCCCCCAACACCGCCGGCACATCGACCTCACCCGTGCCCAACGGGGCCGGCCGGCCGCGACCGGCATACGATCCCGCAACGGCGTCGGTCAGATGCACGAAGCCGATGTGGCCTCCGAGTGCTTCCACGGCGGCGACCGAGTCGTGGCGATGCACGAGCAGCGACCCGGTCACGATGTCGCACTGCAGGCTCGCGTCGGGCAGCGCTGCGATCCCCCGCAGCAGATCGGCCGGTGCCGCCCGCCCTGCCTCGGCGCAGAGCGTCGCGCCTACGCGATGGCCCCACACACCGATGTCGGTGAGCACGGCGATGAGGGTCTGCCAAGCACGATCGGGTTCGTCGGCATCCGTAGTCGGTGCCGCGGGAATGTCGCCGATGTGGTTGGTGACGACCTGCGTGCCGAGGGCATGGGCCAGCTCGAGGGCCGACTTCGTGGCAGTGATCCGGGCCTCGAGCCGATCGGCGTCGGCGTAGCCACCCCGGGTGGGAAACGCCACCGCCGCCACCACGAGCCCTTCGTCGTCGAGCCACTTGCGAATCTGCCGCAGGCCGGTCTGCGTGATCTGCTCGGCGGCGACACCGCGGCGGCCGTCGATCTCGACGCCGCGCACGCCCAGCTCCCGCGCGCGGGCCAGCCCCCGCCGCAGATCGCGGGAGAGGGAGAGCGTCGGCACCGACAGGCGGGATGGCTCCATGATCGAGCCGAGTATATCCTCGCCGCATGGCTACGCTTCTCGACGTCACCGCCGCGCTCGAAGAGATCGCTCCGCTGCGACTGGCCGCCGACTGGGATGCGGTCGGCCTGCTTCTCGGCAGCCGCCGGCCGGCGATCGATCGGGTGATGACCTGCCTCACGCTCACCGAGTCCGTCGCCCGCGAGGCGGTGCGGGAAGGTGTCGACGTGATCGTCAGTCATCATCCGCTTCCCTTTCGGCCGGTGGCCCGCATCACCGACGATTCACCCACCGGCCGCGTGCTGCTCGATCTGCTCGGCAGCGGCATCGCCGTCTGGAGTTCACACACGGCCTGGGACTCGGCTGCCGGTGGGATCAATGATCAGCTCGCCGAATTGGTGCAACTCAGCAAGGTGGTGCCGCTCGAGCCCGATCCGATCGAGCCGGCCGTCGGCGTCGGCCGTGCCGGAGATGCACCGGCAGGGGTCAGCGTTGCCGATCTCGCGCGGAGCCTCGTGGCGGCCCTCGCCGCCGCCGATCGTAGCGTCACGCTCACCGGATGCCAGATCGCCGGCGACACCGCGCGACCCGCGGGCCGCGTCGGCATCGTCTGCGGCAGCGGCGGCGAGATGGTGGCGGCCGTGCAAGCGGCCGGCTGCACGACGCTCGTGACCGGTGAGATCAAGCTCCACGATGCACTGGCCGCGCTGGCAGCGGGAGTGTCTGTGATCGCGGTCGGCCACCATGCCAGCGAACGGTTTTCGATGGGCGTTCTCGCCGCGCGGCTCGCCGCACGCCTGCCGGGGCTGACCAGTTTCGCCAGCCAGGCCGACATCGACCCGTTCACTTATATCCCGGCGTAACCGGCGCGTTGCTCCGCGTTTTTCCGGCGCTACACTTAACGGTATGCCCGTCGCTGCTCCCTCACGCCGCTTCCTCACCGCCCTCCCCGTCTACAACGAGGTGGCCCACGTGGAAGCCGTGCTCGACGAGGTGCTTTGCGTCACGCCCGACGTGCTCGTGGTCGACGACGGTTCGACCGATGGCACGGCCGACCTGCTCGCCGGCCGCCGCGACATTCGCCTCCTGCGGCATGATGCCAACCGTGGCTACGGCGCCGCCCTGGCCACGGCCTACGCCGCCACGCTCGCCGGCTCGTGGGATGGCCTCGTCACGATCGACTGCG
>CAYZFV010000407.1:0-8650 GCA_964477765.1 uncultured Candidatus Kuenenia sp. | reverse complement strand
CGGCCTCGGCAGCGACAATGCCGACCTGCCCGCCTACATCGTGCTCATGAGCTTTGGCTCGGGCCGCAAAGACGATCAGCCCCTGTATGACAGGCTCTGGGGGGCGGGCTTCCTGCCCAACCAGCATCAGGGCGTGCGGTTTCGCAACACCGGCGATCCGGTGCTCTACCTCGCCGATCCGGCCGGCGTCGACCGCCAGATGCGGCGCGACACGCTCGATCGCATCGCGGCGCTCAATGCCGCCCGCTCCAGCGTGATCGGCGATCCCGACATCGCCGCCCGCACGGCCCAATACGAAATGGCCTTCCGCATGCAGGCGAGCGTGCCGGAGATCATCGACTTCAAGGACGAGCCGCAGCACGTGCTCGACCTCTACGGCCCCGACGTCCACCGCCCGGGAAGCTATGCCTTCAATTGCCTGCTCGCCCGGCGGCTGTCGGAGCGGGGCGTGCGATTCGTGCAACTCTTCCACATGGGTTGGGATCACCACGGTGGCCTGCCGAATGCGATCAAGGGGCAGGTGAAAGACACCGACCAGCCGACGGCCGCGCTCCTCGACGACCTCCAGCAGCGGGGCATGCTCGACGACACGCTCATCGTGTGGGGAGGCGAGTTTGGCCGCACGATCTATTCCCAGGGCGCCCTGACCGAGACCAACTATGGCCGCGACCATCATCCCCGGTGTTTCACGATGCTGATGGCGGGCGCGGGAGTGAAGGGGGGGCTCACGTACGGGGCGACCGACGACTACTCCTACAACATCGTCACGCCCGAGCAGAAGGTGCATGTCCACGATCTGAACGCCACGATCCTCCACCTGATGGGCGTCGACCACCTCCGGCTCACGTATCCCTACCAGGGCCGCGACTTCCGGCTCACCGACGTGCATGGCCACGTCGTGAACGATATCTTGATGTGAGCGCCGCTGCACGAAGCCAGTGCTTATTTGGCAGCGTCGGCCGTGATGTGAAAGTCGAGATCACCGCTGGAAGGAATGTCGACCCGCGGAGGATCGTCAAGATACTTTCGCGGCACGATATTGGGCGAAAGATCCGTTGGCTTCAGGCCGGCACGATCACCCTCAACGGCAAGCCGGACAAGCTTGAGCCCGGGTGTCAGCCATGCCTCATAGTGGCCGTCGATGATCACCCCGCCACCGGGAAGGTCGCCATTTTCAACAGGTTCGAAGCGGATCACACCCGAGGCCGCAGCCACACCATCAACAGTCACAGCGCCCCGGGTGAGATGCTTTCTTGCACCCGACTTTCCGCACCCGAGCAGAAGGAAGAAAACGACACACGCAACGAAAACGCGAGGTTTGGTCACAACATGCCTTTCGATTCGGGGGGTGGTCCTGATCAGAACTGGCCCGCAAGTCATTCATCTGAGAACACCTGTCCGTCAGCTCGTGAGGCCATCTTCTGCCACACCCCGAGCCAGGCGGGCTGCCACGTCGTTGCCCAAGTCACATTGGCGCCAGGCTGCCAGCTTTGCACATCGTTTGAAACTGTCCGGACCGAACCATCAACCATCCCCACCAGCACCATGCCTGCATGCAAGCTCCGCGCGGCGTAATGAGCGCCCACACTACTCGCTCCCGAACATGGCGTATTCCGAATCCAGTACTCGTCCGAACCGGTCTGGCACCAGCCGAAACCATCGGCGGTACCCGAATTAGGCTCGACCCGGGCGCTGAAGATGGCACCTCCCTGCTCGCTGTCCCAAATGCACCCACGGGGCTCGTAAGCGACGCCGTAGGTGTCGCCGATGGCCGGACTCACGAGGAGTTCGCCAATCAGCATGGTTTTTGAGGTTCCGTCGATGACGTCTTTGATTTGCGTCTGCGACTCATAAAACACAATGCCATCGGCGCCAGACCGAAACATCGGGTAGGCGCCATAGTTCGCCCCGTAGTTGCTATACACGCCCCGCGGCTTTTTTGTTGGCGCAACAAAATCTGACGGGCAACGGATGGTCGAGATTGGGGTCTCGATCACGCTCCGAGGCGTCCGTGCGAACACCAGGTTTTGCTTCCAGTCGATCTTGTCATGAATGCTATCAAGCTCCAAAAAGGGGAGCGTGTAGAGAAACCATGTCGCTCGCAGCAGTGAAACTGTTTTATCGCTCTGGGCAGGCGGGAAGCGGCGGTTCGCGTCGTGGTAATTGTTCAGAGCGAGACCAAGCTGCTTCACATTATTGCTGCAGGCGGACCTCCGGGCGCTCTCCCGTGCCGCCTGGATGGCTGGCAGGAGCAGACCGATGAGCACGCCAATAATGGCGATCACCACCAAAAGTTCGACGAGGGTAAAGCCGCTCAATCGCCGCCGGTTGATCTGGAACGCCATGGATTCTCTCCTTGTTTCAACGTGAGAAGGCACGAAAGGAACTCAGATGAACGATCAGCAATCAAAGGCGATTCGACTTTGCAGAGATCCAGACGATCCACACACCATGGCGCCCGTGGAATGACCTGCCATGAATTTTTCCGCGATCAGAAATTCCCCGCACTCACTTGGTATACATACCATTCTCCAGCGAAGTCAAGCAATTTTCCCATGGAGACGAACGCCGCTCATGATCATTCCCGAGCAAAGATCGGCGTAGATTCGCGCACGATGAGTTTCGGCTCCGTTCGAATCGCCCGAGGTCCAGAAGGAGTGGGCCGATCCTGGAGCCGGTCGAGGATGAGCGATGCCGCGTTCGCCCCGATCACCACAGGCTGCTGATTGATCGTTGTGAGTTGGGGCCTGAGGTGGCGGTATTCGAGCAGGTCGGCGAATCCCACTACCGCCACATCAGGGCCAATCCGAAGCCCCAATTCTTCGGCCGCTGCATAGACACCCGCGGCCATTTTGTCGGAACCCGCAAAGATCGCTGTCGGCCGCTGGTCGCTCGACAACATGGCCAGCGCGGCAGCCCTCGCGTCGCTCTTCTGGCACGCGGCAAACGCATATTCGATGCCGGGATTCCCGACTAACTCCGCCTCAAACCCCCGCCGCCGATCGAGATAGGTCGAGATCCACGGCTCGCCGCTAATGTGCCCCAGACGGCGATGGCCGAGCGCGAGGAGATGCCGAGCCACAAGGCCGCCCCCGGCCTCATCGTCGGTACCGCTGAAATCAGCCTGCGTTCGCGGTAGCTTTCGATCGATACTCACCAGCGGTAGACCACGATCCCAGACTTCCCGTAGGTACACGTCGGGGACAGACTCATCTGACGGCGTGAAGATGATTCCGTCCACGCGCTGCTCGATCAGACGGTGGATGTAGTCGAGTTCCGACTCGTCGCGATCAGCCCCGGGACCGTCGCCATGGAAGTGGATGACCGGGAGATAGCCGCTCTTGGCCAGCGTGTCATGCACGCCGCGGACGACCTCGGCCAAAAACCATGAGCCGAGTGGAATCATGAGCCCCACCGTGCCCGTACGCCCCCCCAGCACGGCCCGAACCAGCCGATTGGGGCGATACTGAAGCCGTTTCGCAGCCTCGAGTACCCGGTTTCGCGTCGACTCGGCGACCGGGCCCTCCCCGCGGAGGGCGCGGGAGGCCGTCATTTGCGACACCCCGCATGCTTCGGCGATTTGACGAATACTTGGTCGATTTTTCATGGAGTGGTATACATACCATGGTCTGCCAATGCTGTCGAGGAGTGTCTTCAAATCAATGAGCCGAATTCCGCCTGGAATTGACATGACGCGACGATCCGTGGGGACCCCGGCTCGTTCGATCGCTTCCATCGCGGCAATGGTGATCTTGGTCGCCGGGATGTCGCGGGGAGCAGATCTGCCTTCCGGTTTGCGAGTCCGGGAAGCGAGCCACCCGCTCTTGATGAACCACTGCGGAATGTGCCACGGCCCGGACGACGCCAATGCCGGAGTGCGAATCGACTCCCTCCCGTCGGTCATCGACTCGCCGGATGCGGCTTGGCGCTGGCAACAGGTGCTCGACGTGCTCAACGCCGGTTCGATGCCGCCCGAAGACCAGCCCAGCCTGGAGCCTGCCGCCAAACTCGAACTCCTCGACGACCTCTCCGCCGTGCTGGCAACGGCCCGCAAGGCTCTGGCTGACACCGGCGGGCGGATCGTGATGCGTCGGCTCAACCGTCGGGAGTATGCCAACACGCTGGAACAACTCCTCGGCATTCGCGTCGAGCCGGAGGGCCTGCCGGCTGATTCGCAGGCGACCGGCTTTGACACGGCGGGCGCGGATCTCTTCATGTCGGCCCACCAGATCGAGACCTATCACGCACTTGCTCGCGAGGCGATTGAGGCAGCCTGGAAGCGATACGGTCAGCCCTCCATGAGCCGGACCATACGCGAGGAGGCGGAGGCCCGAACATGGCCCCGCGTGCGAGAACTGCTCGCCCAGCGGATCGATGACCGGCGGCGATTCGTCGAGTGGGAGAAAGCCGTAGAGGCCGCCGCCCGACTTCCGAACAATACCGCCGCCGTTACAGCGGCGCGGGCGGCGTACCCCCGCAGTGCCATGCCGGTGCATGAAGCCTGGGCCACCCTCACAGGCGCACCGTCTCCACGTGACTTCGGCTTCGCCGATGCGATTGATGCCATCCGGATCGGCCGCCTCGACGATTGGAAGCATCGAGTTCCCTACTACACCGCCTACGTCGCGCATCCTGCTGCACAGACCGGCGCCCTTCTGACCATGAATGACCCGCGGCTGGTCGCCTTTTTCGATAGCCGGGTGTCGCCGCACTCCCCCGCTGGTGAATACATCGTACGGGCAAGGGTTGCCCACCTCGAAGATACGCTTCCACATCGCCGGTTTATCGAGCATGGCCCCGTCGGCAACGACGGCCAGATCCGCAGGGCGGGAGTCTGCGAGGTGACCGGGACCCTTGAAAAGCCTCAGATTGTGGAGATTCCTTTCTCCGTGGCGGCGAACGGCTCTCGCGTTTACCGAATCCTCGAAAAGGGGACCCGCGACAGCGATGCTCAGCAACACGCCCTCTTTTTTGATGCTTTCAACAAGGACGGCGTGGGCCCCCCCTTCGCCATCTGGCTGGACTGGATCGAAATCGAAGGCCCTACCCCGACCGCGACTCCCACCGCGCTTTCCGGTCTCCTCGCCGTCACCGAAGGCGATACCGGATCAGATGCGGTTCGTACGGCACTCGGCCAGTTCGCGATGTACGCGTTTCGGGGCCGCTCCCCGAATGCAGCCTTTATCGACCGGCTCGTCACTCTCTACAGAGCCGGTCGGTCTGCTGGACTGCCTGTTCACGAGTCGCTCCACGAGCCCTTGGCTACGATCCTTTCGTCGCCCCGCTTTCTCTACCTTGCGGAGCCGACGCCCGCAGGCAATCGTCAGCTCAGCGGAGTCGAGCTCGCCTCGCGGCTGTCCTACTTTCTCGGAAGCAGGCCGCCTGATGAGCGGCTTGTGGCCTTGGGGGCGAGTGGGGAGCTCACAAAGTCTTCTACATTGAAGGCTGAAGCCGATCGACTTCTCGACGAAGAGAAGGCTCGCGACGCGTTCGTGCGGGGCTTCATCCACCAATGGCTGGGGCTCGATCGCCTCGATTTCTTCCAGTTCGATTTCAAACGCTATCCCCGCTTCGACCTCGCCACGAAACAGGCGTCTCGGGAAGAACTCTTTGCGACGATCGCCCATCTCCTTGACGAAAACCTGAGCCTGCGGCATCTCCTCGCCAGCGACTTCGTGGTGGTCGACGCGCTGATGGCGGAGTATTACGGGCTGCCGGGCGTCCACGGCGATGACTTCCGGCCGGTCTCCCTGCCACCAGGCTCAGCCCGGGGCGGCCTGCTCGGCATGGCGGCGGTGCTGGCGATGGGGAGCAACGGCGAACACACGAGCCCCGTAGAACGGGGCGCCTGGGTGCTTCGTAAGCTACTCCATGATCCTCCACCGCCCGCCCCTCCCAACGTACCACAACTCAGTCGGCTCGATGATCAGCCGATCACGACTCGCGAACGAATTCGTATGCACCAGGAGGAGCCGCAGTGTGCCTCCTGTCACCGAAGGATCGATCCCATCGGGTTTGGCCTCGAAAACTTTGATGCCGTTGGCAGCTGGCGCACGACCGACTCAATCACGAGCTCTTCCGGAAAAACAGTGAAGTGGGAGATCGACCCAGCCGGCAGTCTCCACGGCGGCCCGGCCTTCAGAGATTTTTTCGAGCTTCGAGCGATCGTCGCCGCACGGCACGCCGATTTTGCAACAGGATTCACTGAGGCGCTTGTGGCCTATGCACTCGGGCGACCAGTCGGCTTCACCGACGATGAAATGGTCCGATCAATCACCACTCAGGCATCGGCCACCGACGATGCCATCCGCGAGTTCATCTATGGCGTGGTCTTGAGCGACGCCTTCCGAAAGAAGTGAGAGAAACATCGATGACACGCCGTCCTGCCCGCCGTCAGTTTTTACAATCGGCTACCACGCTCCTGGCCCTGCCGGCGTTCGAGTCGCTCGACAGTCCGCGGCTTGCCGTCGCCGCCGCAGCGACGGCCCCGCCCAAGCGGCTGCTATGCCTTGGAATCGGGTATGGAGTGACCCAGGAGACCTGGTTCCCCGACGTCGGTGAAGTGGGCCCCGGCTACACGCTGCCCTCCGGGCTGGCCCCGCTGGCCCGCCATCGAAACCGATTTTCAATCGTGCAGGGCTGTGCTCACCGCCGCGCAAATGATCCTCACGGGGGAAGCACCTTCTGGCTCACCGGGGGAGCCCCCGACGGCAGCGCGACCGGTGGCTTTCGAAACTCCATTTCCATGGACCAGGTGGCAGCCGAGCACATTTCGGGAGACACACGTTTCACGTCCCTGCAACTCAACGGCAGCGAGCCTGGCTTGGCAGGTGCGGGGCATGGTGCCGGCTTGTCGCTGGCGTGGGATCGGCGTGGAAAACCGATCGCCGGATTTGACACTCCCCTCGTTGCCTTTCACCGATTGTTTGCAGCCGACACCGTGCCGCTGGAGCAGCAGCAGTGGTTGATCGCCCAAAAGCGAAGCGTGCTCGATACCGTGCTGGAGGAGGCTCGAAGCCTCGAGCGGAGCCTCAACGCCGTTGATCGAGACAAACTCGATGAATACCTCGGCGGTGTCCGGGATATCGAGAGCCGGATGGCCAAGGAAGAGCGTTGGCTCGGCGAGCCGAAGCCCGATCCGCAGATGACGGCGCCGGGCGAAGGCCTCGTCGGTCGGGATGAAATTCTGTTGATGTACGACCTCATCGTCGCCGCTCTCCGGACCGACAGCACGCGCGTGGCCAGCTTCCGGCAGCCGATTCAGCACCTGCTCACAAGCCTCGGAATCGGTGTGGCGGCTCACGACATGAGCCATTACCACCCGGGTGAACGGATGCAGGCCTCACAACGCCGCGATGTCGTCCAAAGTGAATTGCTCGCCACGCTGATCGACAAGCTCCTGGCGACGAAAGAGCCGGACGGGTCGACCCTGTTCGATCACACCACCATCGTCTTCGGCAGTACGATTCGCTCGATTCACTACCTTGACAACGCCCCGACACTCATCGCCGGCCGGGGTGCTGGCATCGGCCTCGGGCAGCACATCGTCATGCCGAAAGGGACACCGCTGTGCAATGTCTGGCTGACGATCCTCCAAGGCATGGGAGTCTCCGCACAGTCCTTCGGCGACAGCACCGGATCAATCGATGCCCTGGGCTCAGGGTAGGCATCCGAGTACACTGAAGAGCGATTCATCAATCGCGGCATTCCCGCACCCTCAATCGCCTGGGCGTTCTGCCATGCGACGGCCGCTCGACTTCTTTCTGATTGTCACTCTTCTCAGCTTGCCCGTGTCCCTTGCGGACGCCGCTGAACGGCCAAACATTCTCTTCATCTTCGCCGACGACTGGGGCTGGGGCGATCTCGGCTGCCACGACCATCCCTATGTGAAGACGCCGAACATCGACCGGCTCGCCCGCGAGGGGACCGACTTCCATCGGTTCACGGTGGCGAGCGGCGTCTGCTCGCCCAGCCGTGCGGCCGTCATGACCGGTCATTTTCCGGCCCGCTACAACATCGACGGCCACTTTGCTTGGGTCGAGCAAAACGCCAAACGCAATATGCCCGACTGGCTCGATGTCGAGGCGCCGCTCCTGCCACGGATGCTCCAGCAGGCCGGATACCTGACCGCCCATTACGGCAAATGGCACCTCGCCAACGACATGATCCCCGATTCACCCTTGCCGGGTGCCTACGGCTATGACGATTATGGCGCCTTCAATTGTGCCGGGGAGCAGATGCCCGTACATGACGACGCGGCCCGCACGATCGCCTTCATCGAGCGGGCGACGGCGCAGCGTAAGCCGTTTTTCGTCAATCTCTGGATCCATGAGCCGCACACCCCCTTTCATGTGCTGCCAAAGTATCGCTGGAAGTTCCGTGACGCGGGGCTTGCCGAGCCGGATGAGATCTACGCCGCCACGCTCGCCCATGCCGATGACAGGATCGGTGAGGTGCTCGATGCCCTCGACCGGCTCGGGCTCACCGACAACACGCTCGTCATCTTCAGTTCCGATAACGGACCGGCTCGAGCGATCGGTCAGAGCCCCCTGAGACTCATGTACGACACGGCCACCGGCGCCGGCTTCGGCGTCGAGGCTTCGAAAGGCATCACCGGCGGCCGCAAGGGCTACAAGGCCGCACTCTTCGA
>CAYZFV010000406.1:0-5802 GCA_964477765.1 uncultured Candidatus Kuenenia sp. | reverse complement strand
AACTTCAATCATCGCCGCGGATCGATCAACGTCGAATGCCGAGATCATTTTCTCCGCTGAGTCGATTGCTGTTTTTGCGTCGCCCCCGTCAACGGCGATCCTCACCGCGTCGCGGAGCAATGCGACCCGGGCGGCCGGCGACTGGTCGGGGGCAGCATGCGATGCCAGCTGCTTTGCCAACTTTGCCTTGGCGTCGGCCGTTTTCGCCGCCGCATATTCGGCGGAGAATATCTCTTGCACCTGGGCAAGGGCCGCTTGGACATCCGCCGCCGACGGCATGGGAAGCCGTTTTGGGCCGATGGGCTTCGCTGCCGCTGGTGGAAGGGGCGCGGCTGGCTGGACAGATTCCTCCGTCACCATCACGGGCCTTAGCAGCGGGGCTTGTGGCTCCCCCGCCCCGGCCACTAAGGCCGCTGCAAACGTGAACACGCCTAGCAAGAAGGCGGAAATGTTTGTCTTCATTGCGCACCTGCGGCCGCCTTAGGCCATGATGGGGGTTTCCTGGAATCCGAACTGAAGTCTAGCCAATCTTTCCGGCCCGATGGAACCAACGGCCCAGCAAGAGCCGCCTAGCCCGCGCGCTGGCGGTTACTTCCGCGACGTCGGAGTGCTCGTGACAGGCACCGCCGTTGCCCAGGCGATCCCGCTCGCAGCCAGCCCGATCCTGACGCGGCTTTTCGGCCCTGAGGATTTCGGGCTCGTCGGCGTGTTTCTTGCGATCGCGACGGTCCTGGCGGTCGTCTCGACCGGCCGCTACGAACTCGCGATCTCACTGCCAGCGGAAGACGCAAAGGCGGCGAGCGTGGCGGCCGTTGCGGCAGGCTGCTGCCTGCTGACGAGTGCGGCGACTTTGCTCATTGTCGCGGTTGCAGGACCGTGGCTCGCCCGAGCGGCCGGCTCGGAGCGGCTTACGCCCTGGCTCTTCCTGTTGCCGCTCTCGATCCTGGCCAGCGGCTCCGCGGCCATCTATCAAATGTGGCAAAACCGGCGGCGGCGATACGGGGCCATGGCCACGGCCCGCGTGCAGCAGGCGGCGGCGGTCACCGTCGGCAATCTCGGGGCCGGGCTGGCTCATGTGGCCGGCGGGATGATCCCCTGGACGGTCTTCGGGCAGGCGCTGGCGTCGGCAGTGATGTGGCTCGTGGGGTGGCGAGACATCCGGGCCTTGCTCGCAGGCTCTGAGGCGAAGTCGCTTCTGTCCGTGGCCCACTCATTTCGCTCTCACCCGCTGCATCTTGTGCCCTCGCATTTGATCGGTGCCATCGCGCTTCAGGCGCCGCTGGTCATCATGAGCAGCGGCTACTCGATCGCCACGGCCGGCATGTATGCCCTCGCCCATCGGGTGGTCACGATGCCTACGCTCATGATCGCCAACGCGATCGGCGACGTGTATCGGCAGGAGATCGCGACGGCCTACCACGCCACAGGCCGGTTCGATGACATCTTCCGCAAGACGCTCGCCCGCACTGCCACGCTCGCCCTGCTGCCGGCGGCGGCCGTGTTTTGGCTGGCCCCGCAGGTGTTTGCGGTCGTGTTTGGGCCGGAGTGGCGAGTGGCGGGCGAGTATGCCCGGATTCTCGTGGTGGGCGGGTTTTTTCAGTTTGTGCTCACGCCGCTCGACAAGGGCGCGCTGGTCGTGGGCGCCACGCGCTACATTTTCTGGTGGCATACCGCCCGGCTCTTGATGCTGGGCGGGCTCTTCTGGGCCGTGGTCACGCTCGGAATGGAGGCGGTCACCGCTCTCTGGCTGCTGACGGCGATTCGCGTGATTCTCTATGTCGCGGATGCCGTGATCGGCTACCGCTTCGCCCGCGGGATCACGAGATGAGCGAACCACCTCGAGAAGCGGTTGAAGGAAACTGGGCCGGCTACTGGCAGCGGCACCTGCCCCGCTATCTTGCGGCCCCACCCCGCTGCGGCCGGTGGCTGCGGTGGCGGTTTGACCTGCGGGGCTCTTCCATTCTCGAGATCGCCGGCGGGAGTTGCCGCGATTCCCGGTATCTCCATGCCAGCGGCTTTGATGCGCTCGGCAGTGACGGAGACGCCGAAACTGTCGCGCAGGCCGCCGCGGCACTGGCGGGGGATGGATTTGAAGTGCGGGCCGAAGATGCCTCGCATCTGAGCTTTGCGGACCACAGCTTCGACGTCACTTTTCACAACGGGTTTTGGATTCTGTTTGCCGACGATCGGCAAATCCAAAAGATGCTGGTCGAGCAAATGCGAGTGACCCGGCGCCATGCCGTGGCGATCGTGCACAACGCCCTCAATCGGAGGCTGGTCGCCCGATTTGCGACGCTTGCCACGACCGACCCGCTGTTTGCGATCCGCTTTTTCGAGCCGGACCAGATTCGCGAGCTCGTGCAGCCATGCCTCCGCGCAGGGCAGCGGCTCTCGATCGAGAAGTTTGGCGGGGTGGCGGACCACGGCTACGGGATCCAGCGACGCGTGCCTGGTGTGGGAGCCCCTGCGGCAGCACTGCCGCCCAGGCTGTACCGATTTCAGCCCTGGGCGCTGACCGAGCGGATCGCCGTGGTGATCGACATGGGCGGTGCCCGATGATCCGGGGTCTGACCTTTACCTCCGCGGCCAATGCGTTTGCGATCAAGGCCGCGGCGGCGAAATGCGGCGTGGCCGTGGCGACGACGGAGTCCAGGCCCACGTTTCCGTTGCCAACTGCTGCGGCCTCGGCCGCCGCCTGGCTTTTTTTCACGGAGGAGGCGTCGCTCCGGCGCGCGTTGCTGGGGGAGATTCACGGTCGGTTTCTCCCGGCCGGATTTCCAATCGCCCTCCTCGACGACAAATCGGCTTTTGCCGCTTGGCTTGGCCGGCAGCCAGGCCTCCCCGCTCCCATGCGGCAGTGGCCGATCGACGACTTGGGGGCGGCGTTTCCCTGCGTGCTCAAGGCCAAGCATTCCTGGCGGGGCTCTCGGAAACTGCCGCGGGGCTGGGTATGCCGATCACGGCAGGAACTCGAACACGCCCGCGGTGCGGTTGCTCGGGCAGGTCTCGAGCGGGACTGGTTCTTCCTCCAGGAATGGCTTGGCAATGAAGACTGCCGCAACCTTGCAGTCTGTGGATTTCACGACCATGCGAATCCGGCCCGGAATCTGTCGGTGGTGCTCGAGCGGCTGAGGGGCGGCGCCGGAGAACTGCCGAACTCGACCGTGGCCGCCACGGTGGCCGACACCGAGGCCCTCACAACCGCCGCCGCCAGAGTGCTCGACAGGCTCGAGTTTACGGGACCCTTTGAGATCGAGTTTCTGGTGGCAGAGGGTCGTGTCTTCCTTCTCGAACTCAATCCGCGATTCTGGTTGCAACACTCGATCTTCATCCCGTTTGGGAACGGCTTGATGAAGCGGTATCTCGGCCAAGACACAGCGGCAGACCATGCCGCACCGCCCCTGCCCGCGATCGTGTGGGTGGATGGTCTCGCTCTTGTGAAATCAGTTCTAAGGTTTGACTTCCGGCTCTGGCGAAGCGCACGGGAGGCTTGCCTGGAACGAAACGCCCGACTTCTGATTTGGCCGTCGATGCCGATGGCCCTGCGGGTGTTGGCCCGGCGTCTGTTTCGGCGGCCGCCGGCTACCGAAGCCGGTCTTTGAGCCTCGCTCACAGGCTCCGGTAGAAGGCGATCTGCGCCTCCCAGACCTGCTCGCGCCGGAAGCAGTCCACCACCCGCTTCCGACCCGCTTCGCCGTGCTGCCGGCGGAGTTCTGGGTCGCGAAGGTACGCCGCAAGGGCGGCGGTGAGCTGCGTGACGTCGCCGACGGGCGCGAGCGTGCCGGTGACGCCGTCGGCCACCGCATCGAGGCAGCCCTCGATCGCGCTTGCCACCACCGGAATCCCCATGGCATTGGCCTCCAGGAGCACGTTGCCAAAGCCCTCACGATGGGACGGGAGGGCGAGCACGTCCATCGCAAGATACGCGGTCGATGGATCGGCCACGTTGCCCAGGAAGTGAACCCCGGGCTGAACCTCAAGCTGCTGGCGTGCCTCGGGTGGTAGCGCGTTGGCGGATTCCACCGGGCCTACGAGCAGGAGTTGCAGGTCGGGGAACTCGCGCAGCAGAGTCGCGTGCGCCGCGGCAAGCTCGGCGATGCCTTTGTCGCGTACCAGCCGGCCCACGAAGCCGATCACGAGGCTCTCCGCTGGGATGCCGAGCGACTGCCTGAGATCGGCTGCAGCGGCAGCTTTTTCAGCCGTGGCGGTAAAGCGGGCGATGTCGATGCCGTTGCTCGATCCATGGCCCAAGACCCGCGCTTTGGCCGGCGGCACGATCCCACGGGCGACGGCGGCCTCACGAATGCCTTGGCTGATGCACACCACATCCGTGGCCAGCCGGCAGGTGAGCCATTCGGAGCAGCCGACGGTGAACCGGGCCACTCCCGTGAGTGTGGTCGAGCGGAGGCCGCGGAGCGTGAAGATCCGGATCGGAACGCCGGCCAGGAACGCCGCCAGCGTGGCGAGCAACCCCGCCTTGGGCGTGGAGGCGTTGACGATCGTGGGGCGGACGCGGCGAAACAGTCGGAACGCCTGGTAACAGCCGCGGAGGTCGCCCAGGGGCGCCAGCCCGCGCTGCCAGGAGACGGCCTCCACGGTCACGCCCTCCGCCGCGGCGAATCGCTCCAGCGACTGCCCGGGCCCGGAGAGCAGCGACACGGCGAATCCGGATTCGGACGCGTGTCGCAGCTGCCCGCGCAAAAGCGTGGTGCTGACGCTGTCGGTGATCGCGACGACGAGCCGCGGTTTTGAGGTCATGGGCCGACGGGCTGGGGAACGCCCTGGAGCGCTGGGCTGAGCCTACGGGCCCGGATCAGCCAGGCATCGGCTTCCGCCACCGGGTTGCTATCGAAGCTTGCCGCCCCGGGCTGCTGAGCCAGGTGCAGGAGCCCTTGGCCGATCGAGAGCGCCAGCCGGCCATTGGCCGAATCGCGGGCGGCCCATGCGATCGACCGATCCAAGGCTTTCCGCAGCGGTTGCTCGGCCTCGCCCTGCTTCTTGTTGCGGTTGGCCACGCGGTCGGCCTCGATGGCGTGGAGCAACTCCCGCTGGTGGTGGATGGTGGTGGCGTCGCGGGTGAGCAGGCCCCAGATGCCGATCGTGGCCGTGACGAGCGCGAGGGCGGCAACCAGCCGCAGAGCCGTCCACCGCTCCGCATCTCGCCACGCGGCCCGAGGCTCCGGCACGCTCGAGGCTGCCAGCCCCACCAAGACGCATCCCAAGAGCGCGTTGGCCGGGAGGTGGAAGTTCCAATCCACGGCCGAATGGGTCGCCAGCCCCACAAGCCCCGCCCACGGGCCGGCGTTCGTCACGCGATACGAGCCTTTCGCGTCGGTCCAGAACCGCAGGAATCGGCGACCGAGGCCGACGGCCGTGGCTCCCAGGAACGCCATGCCGAGCAAGCCGGCCTCCGCCAAGAGCTGCGCATACTCATTGTGGGCAAAGAAGATGATGAACCGCTCTGTTGCGTATCGGGGCATCAGCAGTTGGTAGGTGTCGAAGCCTGTGCCCATGATCGGCGACGCGCTGAACATCCGAAACGCGATGATCGCGGCCCCGAGTCGGCCTGCTTGGAGCACCGCGATGAACTTCCGCCGCCAGGGGTCCGGGAAAACGCCGGCCCACAGGAGCACGACAGTCACCGCGGCCAGCACGAGCCCGAGGATCACGAGTCGGCCGATCAACACATTGAGCCCGCGCTCCCTCCAGTAATCGCGGGTTACGATCGCGGCCAGGCATGCCCAGGCCAGGGCGAGCGCGAGGCCCCCTCCCCGCGAGCCCGGGGGCGGTGGGGGGGGGGGG
>CAYZFV010000405.1:0-4423 GCA_964477765.1 uncultured Candidatus Kuenenia sp. | reverse complement strand
AAGCGACGAGGCGAGCAGCGGCTGATGGTGGCCGTCCGGTTTTTGAACCAGGGCGCCTCGATCGAACTGGAAGACGTGGACCTGGAGCGGCTCTGAACGCAGGGAGCGAAACGGAATGAACTTGAATCTCACAAACCGCCGTCCCAACTTCCACCGGTTGAGCAAGCGGGCGATCGTTCTTCTCGCCGTGCATGCGGTGGTCTTCACTGCGGCCTACTTCGTCTCCTTCTACATCCGCCACGACTTCATCCTCGACGACGACTGGCTGGCGAGTTTTTCCGCGACCGTCGTCGGGGTCGTGCTCGTCAAGTTGGCGGTGTTTTATGCACTCGGGTTGTGCCACGTGTCGTGGGGGCGGGTGGCCTTCGGCGACCTCACGAATCTGCTCTGGGCCTCGACGCTCGCGATGCTGATTTTCGCCACGGTCGACAGCCTGCTGCTGTCCACGGGCCGGGTCCCCTGGATCCCCAGGGTGCGTCGCAGCGTGATCCTGCTCGATTGGGCCACCACGATCTTCTTGCTCGGTGGGCTGAGGACTCTGTGGCGGAGCGTGCGGGAGGAGTTGCAGCCGCTGTTTTCGGGCACGGCTGCCCGACGGGCGCTGGTCGTGGGAGCCGGGCAGTCCGGCGAACTGCTTGCCCGTGGCTTACAGGCCACGGCGTCGAACCGGTATCAAGTGCTCGGCTTCCTCGACGACGATCCGTCGCTCAAGCACACTCGCGTGGGCGGCATTCAAGTGCTGGGCGGGCTCGACGATGCCGCGGCGGTGATGGCCAAACGGGGCGTCGAGGAGGTGATCGTGCCGTCGGGCCTCCTGACTGGCAAGCAGTTTCGCGGCCTGCTGGCCGAGTGCAAGGAAGCGGCCGCGGAGCTAAAGGTGCTGCCCGGGATCGACGAGCTGCTGAGCGGATCCAAGGCTCCTTCCCACGTGCAACTCCGCCGGGTCGAGATCAAGGACTTGCTCAAGCGGAAGCCGGTGGAGCTCGACGACTCCGCGATCCGCCACCTGATCAGCGGCCGAGTGGTGATGGTCACCGGTGCCGGCGGATCGATCGGCTCGGAGATCTGCCGGCAGGTGCTCCGCTACTCGCCGCTGAAGCTGCTGCTGGTGGAGCAGGCGGAAAACTCGCTGTTTCAGATCGAGCAGGAACTATCCCGCATGCAGCCGCGGCCCGCGTTCGAGCCGCTGATCGCCGACATCACGGACGAAGCCCGGATGGATCAGATCATGCGGGCCCATGCCCCCGAGGTGATCTTCCACGCTGCCGCCCACAAGCACGTGCCGATGATGGAGTGGAACCCGGCCGAGGCGATCAAAAACAACGTGTTCGGCACGCGGATGCTCGCCCGGCTGGCCCACGAGCACGGAGTCCGGGAGTTCGTGGCGATCTCGACCGACAAGGCCGTGAATCCGACAAGCGTGATGGGCTGTTCGAAGCTGCTGGCCGAACGGTTTGTGCAGGCGCTGTCAGGGCACTCCGACACCAAGTTCATCGTCGTCCGGTTCGGCAACGTGCTGGCGAGCAACGGGAGCGTGGTGCCCACGTTCCAGGAGCAGATCCGGCGGGGCGGCCCGATCACGGTCACCCACCCCGGCATCGAGCGGTTTTTCATGATGATTCCGGAGGCTTCCCAGCTGGTGCTGCAAGCGGCTAGCATGGGTGTGGGTGGCGAGATCTTCGTGCTCGACATGGGAGAGAGCGTCAGGATCGTGGACCTGGCCCGCGACCTGATCACGCTCTCGGGTTTGGCCCCGGACGACATCGAGATCGTGTTCACGGGCCTGCGGCCGGGCGAGAAGCTGTATGAGGAGTTGTATTTCGCGGATGAGGAGCGGATCCCGACCGGACACACAAAGGTGTTCTGCGCCCGCCACCGGCCCTCGGATCTGGCCGCGGTGGAGGGCGTGTTCGAAGAGTTGCAAGACGTATTGGAAGAGCCACCCGAACGGGTGCGGGCGAAGCTTTCTGCCCTGGTGCCCGAGTTTGGCTCGGCGGAAGCTGCTGCCGATCCCATGATTTCCGAAGGCAAGCGGGCCCACGCCAAGTAGCGAGCGAGGCGGATGACGAACCATGCAGGGTGAAGGCGCCCCTTTGATTCCCGAGTATCACGAGGCCGTGGATCCGATGAAGGTCGGGATCCGGGTGCCGTTCGTGCGGCCCGCGCTCCCGCCGGCGGACGTGATTGCCCGAGTCGCTTCCGAGATCATCGAGAGCGGCCGGCTCACGAAGGGGCCATATTGCGAGCGGCTCGAGGCGGCGATCGCCGAGCGGCTCGGCGTGCGGCATGCGGTGGCGGTGAGCAGCTGCACGGTCGGCCTGATGCTGGTGTACCGGGCCCTGGATATGACGGCGGGCAGCTGTCGGAGCCGGCGGTCGATCGCTGACCCATGCGCCGTGGCCGGGATGGAGCCGCTGGCCCGGTTCGGGGTCGCGAAGACGGCCAGCCGGAGCGAACCGCTCGGCGAGGTGATCATCCCCAGTTTCACGTTCCTGGCGGCGCCGGCGGCGATCGTATGGAACAACCTGCGGCCCGTGTTCGTGGACTGCGAGCGCGACACGACGAATGTGGCCGTGGGGGCGGTGCGGGCGGCGATCACGCCGCGGACGGTGGCGATCGCGGCCTGCCACAACTTCGGCAACCCCTGCGACATCGCGGCGCTCGAGGCGGTGGCTGCCGAATACAACCTGCCGCTGGTGGTCGATGCGGCCCACGGCTTCGGCGCGAGCATGCACGGCCGGCCGGTCGGGGCTGGGGGCACGGCGCAGGTTTTCAGCCTGTCGCCCACGAAGTTGCTCGTGGCGGGGGGGGGGGGCATCGTGGCGACCGACTGCGACTGCCTGGCCCACTTCGTGCGGATGGGCCGCGAATACGGCAACGACGGCTCCTACGACGCGCTGTTTCCTGGCGTCAACGGCCGGATGCCCGAAATGAGCGCGGCGATCGCGCTGGAGGGGTTGCGGCAACTCGACGCGATCGCGGCGGAGCGCAACGCGATCGCCCGGGCCTATCGCGGCGAACTCGGCGATCTGCCGGGCATCGGGTTCGTGGAGACGCGGCCCGGTGCGGTATCGAGCTTCAAGGATTTCTCGATCACGGTCGATCCCACCCGGTTTGGCATGACCCGCGACGGCCTGCGGCGGGTGCTCGCGGTCCACGGCGTCGAAACGCGGGCCTACTACAATCCCCCTTGCCATCGGCAGACGGCGTTCGAGCATTTCTCGGATCGCTCCCGGCCGCTGCCGGTCACGGAGATGCTCGCGGCCCGGAGCCTGGCCTTACCGATCGGCGCGCATGTCGATGCCGGCGTGGTCCGCGACGTCTGCGACATCATCGCCAACGCCAAACAGACGGCGTAGCGTCGAGTCGGATCCTCTTCTCGTGTCGCCTGCAAGCCCCAAGGAACTGGCAGTGTGGTGCGCGACGGCCGCCACGCTGTCCGCCGCACTGACCTATCTTTTCACTCGGGTCGCCCTGGCAACGGGCCTGCTGGACCGGCCCACCGCCCGCAGCAGCCACGAGCGGCCGACGCCACGAGGCGGTGGGCTGGCGATCGTCATCGTTTTGCTCGTGGCCGTGGGCGCGCTGGCTGCCAGGGGATGGGTGGGCCCGGCCCACGGGGGCTGGCTGCTGCTCGGCCTGGGCGTGATCGCGGTGATGAGCGGGATCGACGACGTGGCCACGATTTCACCGCGAGTTCGCCTGGTGGCCCAGCTGTTGGCGGCCGTCGTGGCGACGATCGCCGCGGGGCCCGCCCGGGCGATCGATCTGGGCTGGCTCGGGTCGTATGACTTGGGGCCGGCGGGCTGGGTGCTGACGGTGCTGTGGATCGTGGGGATGACCAATGCCTTCAACTTCATGGACGGCATCGACGGGATCGCGGGGATCACGGCCGCGGCGGCCCTGGGTGTGGTGAGCGGTGGGTTTTGGCTCAGCGGGGATGGCTACGGCGCGTTGCTTGCGGCCGCGGTGGCGGCGGCGGCCTTGGGGTTTCTCGTGTGGAACTGGCAGCCGGCGCGGGTGTTCATGGGTGACGTGGGCAGCGCGTCGCTCGGCTACACGATCGCCGTGCTGCCACTCTTGGCCGGCGAAGCGGAGCGGCGCTGGCTCTTGCCGCTCTCGGTCGCGGTGATGTGGCCCTTTCTGCTCGACACCACGCTCACGTTTTTGCGGCGGCTCCGCAACGGTGAAAATGTGCTCGAGGCCCATCGCAGCCACTTCTATCAGCGGCTGGTGATCGGCGGCTGGTCGCATGCGACCGTCGCGGTGATGTATGGATGCGCGAGCCTGGCTGCCGGGCTCGCCGCGCTCGCGGCGCGAGGCGTGTGAGCCTTGTACGCCGGCCTGGTGAAGCGCCTGCTCGACGTCGTGTTCTCCGCTGTGCTGATCATCCTGCTCGCGCCGGTGATGCTCGTCACCTGGC
>CAYZFV010000404.1:0-4488 GCA_964477765.1 uncultured Candidatus Kuenenia sp. | reverse complement strand
AAGCTGATCGTCGACCTGCTCTATCAGGGCGGGCTCGAATACATGCGGTACAGCGTCTCGAACACGGCCGAGTATGGCGACTACACCCGCGGCAAGCGGATCATCACCGACGAGACCCGCGCCGAGATGAAGAAGATTCTCGACGAGATCCGCTCGGGTGAGTTTGCCCGCGACTGGATTCTGGAAAACAAGGGGGGCGCGGCGATGTTCAAGGCCACCCGCCGCCGGGAGCGGGAGCACAAGCTCACCGAGACCGGTCGCCGGCTCCGCAAGATGATGCAATGGATCGAGAGTAAAGAGGTATGACACCCGAGGAATACCAGTCGCGGGCCCTCTACGAGCAGCTCGAGCCGGGTGACCGGATCGAGGTGTTGCACGGCGTGACGGTGGGCTCGAGCGCCACATGGAGCACGACCACGGTCGGCCGGGTGCTCCGCCGCGAGCGGCGGCGACACGGGCTCCATTTCCGGCGGAATGCCGACGACAAGGTCTACAGCGACGTTTTGATCCTCGCCCGCGACGATGGCGAACTCACCACCGTGACGATGGACGAGTACACGCGACTGCGGAAGCTCTAGCCAACATCCATCACTCCCGGAGGGCTGGGTCGAGGCTCCATGGAACCCGTCCTCATTGCCGGCCACTGGCGATCCGCCGCAGCCGTTGACTCCTTTCGTGCGGTCGACCCCACGACGGGCCAGCAGCGGACAGCCGCCTGGCCGGTGAGCGGCTGGAGCGACGTTGATCCCGCCCTCGATGCCGCCGCCACGGCGGCAGCCGATATCCGCGGCCTCGCCGATGAGCCGCGGGCTTATTTTCTCGAGCGGTATGCGACGCGGCTCGAGGCCCGGGCCGCCGAACTCGTGGCGGCCGCCCACGCGGAGACCGGCCTGCCGGTGAAACCCCGGCTGGCCGATGTGGAAATCCCGCGCATGCTCGACCAGCTACGGCAGGCGGTGGCCGCGATTCGGGAAGGCACATGGCGGACGGCGCTGATCGACACCGCCACCAACATCCGCTCCGCCGCCTTCGGCCTGGGGCCGGTGGCCATCTTCCCACCGGCCAACTTTCCTTTCGCCTATGGCTGTCTCACCGGTGGCGACTTCGCCTCGGCGATCGCCGCGGGCAACCCCGTGATCGCCAAGGCCCATCCGGGGCATCCGGGCGTGTCGCGGATCGCCGCCGAAGAAGCTCTGCCCGCGCTCGCTGAAGCCGGCCTGCCCGCCGCCACGGTGCAGTTGCTCCACGGCATCCTCCCGGCCGACGGCCTCCGGCTGGTGGCCGACCCGCGGGTTGGCGCCTCCGGCTTCACCGGTAGCCAGCAGGCGGGCATGGCGCTCTTTGCCGCGGCGTCGGCGGGCGGCAAGGTGATGTGGGTGGAAATGGGGAGCGTGAATCCCGTCGTGCTTCTCCCCGGAGCCCTGGCCGAGCGGGGCGACCGGATTGCCGACGAACTCACGGCGAGTGTCACCGGCTCGGCCGGGCAGGTCTGCATCAAGCCGGGTATCGTGTTTCTTGTCGACGATGCCGCGGGCCGGGCGCTCGTCGCCGCCGTGGCCGAGCGACTCGCCGCGATCGGCCCGCAGGTGCTGCTCAATCCACCGGGCCGCGATCGGCTCGTCACCAACATCACCGCCCTGCGGCAGGCCGGTGCCACCCAGCTCACCGGTGATGCCGCAGCCCAGCCAGGCACCGTCGGCCCCTGCACAAGCCTGCCGACCCTTCTGGAAACCACCGGCGCCGCCTTTCTCGCCGATCCCGAGTCGCTGCTGGTCGAGGTCTTCGGCAACGCCACGCTCGTGGTGAAGTGCGCGACGCTCGAGGAAGTCACTCAGGCCGTGGCCAGCGTGCATGGGGCACTCGCGGCAAGTGTGTATGAGGCCCGCGATGGCCGGGACGAGCCGGCTTTTGCCGCGATCGCGCCTCTGCTCGTCGAAAAGGCGGGCCGGGTCGTGGAAAACCGGATGACGACCGGCATGGCCGTGGTTCCGCCGATGCAGCATGGCGGCCCTTGGCCCTCGGCGGCGCCACCGTTTTACTCGGCGGTCGGCATGCCCTGGACGATCCTGCGGTATGCCCGCCGAATCTGCTTCGACGGCTGGTCGCAGGAGCATCTGCCCGCCATCCTCAAGGATGCCCCGCCCGCCGGCCGCCCCTGGCGGTTTGTCGATGGCGCATGGACGCAGGAGGCTGCGGCGCCGTGACCGCCCGCATCGCCCTCATGCCACGCGGGCGATGACGCACTTGAGATACTCACCGTCGAGACAACTCACGCTCACGGGATGATCGGCCGCCGCGCCGCGGACTTCCAAAAGCTGAATCGATCGGCCGCTCCGCTGGGCCACGCCGGCGAGCATCATCAGAAAATCATCGCGGCCCACGGCGCCGGAGCAGCTGTTGGTGACCAGAATGCCTCCCGGCTCGAGGAGATCGACGGCCAGTCGGTTGATCCGGTGGTAGGCCCGCATCGCCTCTTCGAGCGAGGCTCGACTCCGGGCGAACTTCGGCGGATCGAGGATCACCATGCCAAATGGCTCGCCCACGGTCTTGAGGGCGTCGAGCTTCTTGAAGGCATCGGCCGTCTCGACGGTGATCGTCGCGGCGCCGTTCAACTCGGCGTTGGCCTTCGCCAGGGCCGTCGCCTTGGCGCTCGAATCGACCGCCAGCACACTCGCCGCCTGCCCCTGCACGGCGCAGGCGAGCGAAAAGCCCCCCGAGTAGCAAAACATGTCGAGCACGCGGCGGCCGCGGGCGTGGCGGGCGGCCGCCTGGCGGTTGTCCCGCTGGTCGAGATAAAAGCCTGTCTTTTGGCCCTCGGTGAGATCGATGCCAAACCGAAGGCCATGCTCCGTCACAAAGACGGGGCCATCGGGCGCGGCGCCGCGGACGAGCCGGTCGGGCAGATGCAGGCCCTCGAGCTTCGAAAGCCCCCGCTCGGCCCCCCGCAGCAGGATCCCTCGCGGTGCCACGATCGCGTCGAGCAGGTCGCAGAGTTCCTCGAGCCGGCTCGCCATCGCCAATGCCGTCACCTGCACGGCCAGCCAGTCACCATAACGATCGACGATCAGTCCGGAGAGGTCGTCTCCTTCGCTGTTGACGAGCCGGCAGGCCCCGCCGCGGTCGTCAAAGCCGAGCGTTCGCCGCAACGCCACGGCCGCTTCCAGCCGCGATCGCCACAGGGCCGTGTCGAGCTTCGTTGCCGCGCTGAAGGCGTAGAGCCGCACGCGAATCTTGCTCACGCCGTTCCACAGGCCGCGGGCCACGAAGAGGCCATCGTGAGTGGTGAGATCGACCACGCCGCCGTCGGCCGGACCCCCGTCGACCCGCAGGATCGCCGAATCGAGCACCCAGGGGTGCCGCCCGAAAAAGGGCCGGGCCCGCTTCGGCTTGAGCACCACCGTGGCGGTCGGCAGCCCGGAAGACACATCGACATCAGCAGGCAGGGAAAGCGTCATATCCGTACTCTACCACTCTCTCGGGCGCACGCGGCGGGCGACGAACGGCGAGGCGGACCGCTTGGTCTTGCCTTTTGCACATAAAGCATTACCATCTCGGGATGGTGACGTTGTCCATCAAACTTCCGGCCGAACTCAAGCTGCAGTTGGAACGCCAGGCGCGGCAGTCGGGCCGCTCGGTGTCGGCGCTGATTCGTGAAGCGGTGGGGGAGCGTCTGCGGCGATCCGCGAAAGCGGCGAGTCTCTTCGACCGCACCCGCGACCTGTGCGGTTCAGGCGGCAGCGGCCGCCCCGACCTCGCGACCAACCCCGATCATCTCCGGGGCTTTGGCGAGTGAGCAGGGTGCTTGTCGACACCGGCCCCCTGGTGGCCTATCTGGACCGGGATTCGGGACATCACGGCTGGGTGTGCGAGCGATTTCGGGAACTCTCCGATCCGCTCTTCAGTTGCCAGCCCGTGCTGACCGAAACGCTGTTTCTCCTCAAGCGGGGTGGCCTCGACGCCGACCCGCTCCTGGCGCTCGTGGAACGCCGCGAACTACTTTGCGACTTCGATGTCGGCCGTGAGATCACCCCCTTGCGCCGGCTGCTCCGCAAGTATCGCGATCTTCCCGCCACCCTGGCCGATGCCTGCCTCGTGCGAATGAGCGAACTCCACAAAAACTCCGTCGTGCTCACGCTCGATCGAGATTTTCTCGTGTATCGGCGCAACGGCCGGCAGGTGATTCCCCGCCTCGCACCGTTTTGACGGCATTGCTTTGACGCCCGGTCGGCTCACTCGCCGACCTTGGCTGCGGCCTTGAGGCGGCGAAGCTCGGCCTTGCTTTTCTCGTTGATCGAGAAGACGAAGCGGGCCAGATCGAGGAAGGCCTGCCGATCCTCGAGCTGGCCGACAAGGCCGGCCGGCATCGTCGACTGCTCCTGGACGATCACCTCGTCGACATCCTCGGCAGGAAGCACCCGCTTGCCCCCCTTGTCGGTCGGCAGACTGAGGACGACCTCGGTGTCGTTCTGCGAGACGAGATAGCCGGAA